>DMPB01000113.1 GCA_003456175.1 Chitinophagaceae bacterium
GGTATACTAAGCGTGTTACCTTACGGTAAATGTTGTTGCATTGTACAATCATTTACCGTAAGGTAAAGCTACTAAACACGCCTTATAAAAAGTATTTGATGATGAGTGCAATAATTACATACACTAAGGTGAATACAAAGATGCCTTTGGCCGTTTTATCTTTTCGTTGATTGATGAAAATAGTGAACACAAGGGCATTGGCAATGAGCGAAAAGCTGATTACAGAACTTAATAATGAACGATAACTAAGAATGCGAACCAGAAAAAGTTGTAGCGATTCGTGGTGGGCAAACTTCCAGAGATAGAAACCTAACAAACCTAAAAATGGACATAGCAATCCTAAGATTAAGCCAAGAACTAGGTTGTCGAATTTATGTGTGGTAGTGGGCATGTTATAGGCCAAGTGATTTGGTTAGTTTTTCTTTTAAGGTATAATGTGTTAAATCGAATTGTACAGGCACAATGCTTACGTAGTTATGCTTGAGTGCATATACGTCGGTATCGCGACCTTTATCAAAGTTTACAAACTCGCCTGTAAGCCAATAGTATTGGCGATTGTGTGGGTCTTTACGTTCATCAAATTTTTCTTCGTATTTGGCATAAGCCTGGCGGCATACCTTCATGCCTTTGAGCATTTTTAAAGGTACTGCTGGTATGTTAACGTTCAGGCATAAATGCTTGTCCAATCGCTTACCTAAGAGTTGTTGCACCAGTAATCTGGCATAGTGCTGTGCTCCTGAAAAATCGGCTTCTATACTGTAATCGAGTAAGCTAAAGCCAATGCTAGGAATACTTTCAATGCTTGCCTCAAGTGCTGCACTCATAGTGCCGCTATAAATAACATTGATGCTGTGATTAGCACCATGGTTAATGCCACTCAAACAAATATCTGGCTTGCGATGTAGCACTTTATCTACAGCAAGTTTTACACAATCTACGGGAGTGCCGCTACACTGATAAGCCTCAACACCCTCAAACATTTGAACCTTATTAATACGTAGCGGCTGGCCAATGGTTATGGCATGCCCCATGCCGCTTTGAGGTTTGTCGGGAGCTACTACTACCACCTTTCCTAGATCTTTAACGGCTTCTACCAATGCTTTAATGCCTGGTGCTGTAATACTATCATCGTTCGTGATAAGTATTACAGGAACTTGCTTTTGTTGCTTTGCTTTTTGCTGTTTTGCCATGGGCGCAAGATACCAACAAAAATTACGATTTGAACTTGTAACAAGTTAAATGCTTACCAATACACATCTTCAAATAAGCTGATGTCTGAAGCGTTGTTGCCCTGGAGTGTTATCGCAACCACATCGAATTGCAGCAGTTGCCAATTTGGGTTTGCTTCCATATAAATGGCTGCTGCTTGCTTTAAATGTTCCATTTTTTTCTGATTAACCGCTTGTTCGGGCAGGCCATAGTTATGCGTAGTTCTAGTTTTTACTTCTATAAGGTGCAAGTAATTATTTTTCGATGCAATAATGTCGATTTCTAAATGTTTATGTCGCCAATTTCTATGCAGTATGGTATAACCCTGTTGCGTTAAAAAATTTACCGCAAGGTGTTCTCCTAAAGCCCCTACTTGCAAATGTTTTGATTCTGCCATAGCCTCATTATATTGCCTGCTCAAATAACTAAACATGTCATTACAACACGGAGCATATTTATTACAAGGCAAGATACAACCTTATGCATGGGGTGGTTATACTTATATCAAAAAATGGTTAGGTGAAGTGCCCGATACCCATACGCCAAGTGCAGAATATTGGCTAGGGGCACATCCGCTGGCGGTTAGCAAGTTGGTAACCGAACAAGGATTAGTAGGGTTAGATGAAGCCCTTGCGGTAAATAAAGAAGCTGTTTTAGGAAACAAAGTGGTGCAAACTTTTGATACATTACCATATCTATTGAAGTTGTTGGATGTAAGAGAAATGCTTAGTATACAGGTGCATCCTACTAAAGCTGCGGCAGAGGCTGGTTTTGCGGCAGAGAACGAACAAGGTATTCCTCAAAATGCGGCACACCGTAATTATAAAGATGCGAACCATAAGCCAGAAGTAATGGTGGCTTTAAGTGAGTTTTGGTTGTTACATGGCTTTAAAACACCAGCTTTATTACAAGAAGTTTGGGAGCAGTTTCCTGTATTGCAGCCGTTGGCTACGGTTTTTGAACAAGGTGGTTACAAAGCTTTGTATGAAACGGTAATGACGATGCCTGAAGCCGAAGCCGATACCTTACTCAAAGTTTTAATAGCCGATGCAATAGAAGCAAAATCTGCTGGTTCTATTACGCAAAACGATCCACGTTGGTGGGTACATAAATACTATACTAACGGGGCGCCGGCACAAAACATCGATAAGGGTATTTTCTCAATATACTTACTCAATATTGTACATGTAAGTCCGGGAGAGGCTGTTTTTCAAGACGCGGGTATTTTACATGCTTACCTTGAAGGGCAAAATGTAGAACTTATGGCTAATAGCGATAACGTATTACGTGGCGGCCTTACGCCCAAACATGTAGATGTGCCTGAGTTAATGAAACACGTTCGCTTTGAGCCTGTAGTTCCACAAGTAATGCGAGGCGATGCTACTATGTTTGGAGCTGTGAACTATCCTTGTCCTGTTGCCGATTTCGGTATTGATAGTGTAACAATGCCTGCTAACGGATCTTACCAAGGCTTAACCAATAGTTTAGAAATATGGTTGGTACACGAAGGTGCTGCAAGGGTGCATTTGGGCAGTAATTATCATTTTGATGTAATAGGAGGGCAGGCTTTTGCAGTATTTGCCGAACAACGGTTTAGTATTTCGAGCGCACAAAAAACCAATCTGTATCGAGCATTTGTACCTGCGATGTAACTTATTCACGAACGTTGAAAACGAAACAACGAACAAGCGTTGGTTAAAAGTTTGAAACGCCTATTTTTGTCATCCAAGTTTAACACATGAAATTCAATAAACAATTTTTGTTCACATTGCTTGCTTTAACTGTTATAGCAGCATTGTACCGCGTATTACCAGGTCGTCTTTATGGTTTTGCTCCGCAAATGGCTATCGGTTTGTTCGCTGGTAGCATATTCGTTAACGATAAAAAAATGGCATTTGCCTTACCGCTAATAAGCATGTTCATCAGCGATGTGCTGTATCAACTGCTTCATATAGCTGGTGCAACAGAAATGGTTGGTTTTTATAGCGGTCAATGGTTCAACTATTTAGTTTTCGTTGGGTTAACCGCTGTAGGTTTCTTTGTAAAGGCTAATAATGTTACAAGCATTGTAGCAGGTAGCATTGCTTCACCAACACTTTTTTACCTTATCAGTAATACTAGTGTTTGGATGAGTGGCGGTGGATACAGTCGTCCTAAAACCTTAGATGGCTACCTTCAGTGTATGACAGATGGCTTGCCATTTTATGCGAATGGTTTGATGGCTACATTAATTTTTGCAGCCATGCTTTTTGGTGGTTATGCAGTATTACAACGTAACAAGGCTATTACCGCCTAATTTACGATATATCATTTTTAAAGCCCCGCCATTGGCGGGGCTTTATTGTAGGTTATTGGCCCAACAAGGTGCAAGTATTTAACTTTTGTGGCGTTGGCACCGTTCAACAGTTGCAGCCACTATCATCAAAAAAAAGTCAGATAATGCTAAGGTTAGCTGCCATTTTTTCGGCTTTGTGGCCTTGGCGTTACATTTGCCGTAAGGCTAACAACTATATAAAGCGTATGGAAGAGAATAAACAACAGCAAGAAGCAACTGCCGAAAATGCAGAAATGAACATTAATGCCGACGAAAATACAGCCGGTACAGAGCATTTGAACGAGCCCGTGGCTGATGAAAATCCGCTCGAAAAATTAGAAGCTGCATTAGCAGAACAAAAAGATAAGTACCTCCGCCTAATGGCCGAGTTCGATAATTTCCGCCGCCGTAGCAGCAAGGAGCGTTTAGAATACATGCAAACAGCCGGTAAAGAGGTGATTGTGAGTATGCTCGATGTATTAGACGATTGTGAACGTGCCGAAAAGCAAATTGAAAAAGCTACTGATATTGCCGCTGTGAAAGAAGGGGTGCATCTTGTTTTTGCAAAGCTTAAATCTACCCTTCAGAGTAAGGGGCTTAAGCCGTTAGAAAGTATCAATACTGAGTTTGATGTAGAAAAGCATGAGGCAATTACTGAAATTCCGGCACCAACACCTGAGTTGCAAGGCAAAGTAATTGACGAGGTTCAAAAAGGATACTATTTGAACGATAAGCTTATTCGTTTCGCAAAAGTGGTTGTAGGAAAATAACCCTATCACACCGTTGCTATTCGTGTTCAATGATAACGTGTTGGTGGCTTAGCAGCAGTAAAATAAATATTGTATGAGCAAGAGAGATTTTTACGAGATACTGGGTGTTAACCGATCGGCAAGTGCCGACGAGATAAAAAAAGCATACCGTAAGGTGGCTATGCAGTATCACCCCGATCGTAACCCCGGCGATAAAGAGGCCGAAGAAAAATTTAAAGAAGCAGCCGAGGCTTACGAAATTTTGAGTGATGCCGACAAGCGAGCCAAATACGATCGTTATGGCCATCAGGCATTTGGGCCCGGTACTAGTGGTGGTGGTTTTGGCGGTGGTATGGATATGAACGATATCTTCAGCCAGTTTGGCGACATTTTCGGCAACGATATGTTCGGTAGCTTCTTTGGTGGTGGTGGTAATCAACGTGGTGGTGGCGGCCGCAGCCGCGGTACAAGAGGTAGCAATCTTCGTATTAAGCTGAAACTCAATTTTGAGGAAATAGCCAATGGTGTTCAAAAGAACATTAAGGTTAAAAAATACGTGATTTGTAATACCTGCGATGGTTCGGGTGCAAAAGATAAAAGTAGCATTCAAACCTGTGGTACTTGTGGTGGTAGCGGACAAGTACGTAAGGTTACCAATACTTTTTTAGGACAAATGCAAACAGTAACAACTTGTCCTACTTGTAATGGTAACGGTACTGCTATCACTGCCAAGTGTGGTAGTTGTAAGGGTGAAGGTCGTGTATATGGCGAAGAAACCGTAACGCTTGATATACCTGCAGGTGTACAAGATGGTATGCAACTAAGTGTTGGTGGCCGTGGTAATGCTGGCGAACGTGGTGGCCCGAATGGCGATTTAATTATCTTAATTGAAGAAGAAGCACATAAGGAGTTACAACGCGATGGGCTGAATGTTGCTTATGAACTGCATATTTCATTCCCTGAAGCGGTATTTGGTACACAAGCGGAAGTGCCTACCATTGATGGAAGGGCAAAAATTAAAATTCCGGCTGGTACGCAAAGTGGAAAAATATTCAGATTGAAAGGTAAAGGTTTCCCTGAAGTGAATGGCTACGGACGTGGCGATCAGTTGGTTCAGGTGAATGTATGGACGCCACAACATGTAAGTAGCGAAGAAAAAGCGATGCTAGAAAAAATGGCCGATAGCAATAACTTTAAACCGAACCCGGGAAAGAGTGAAAAGAGCTTCTTCGATAAAATGAAGGAAATGTTTGGCTGATAATAACGTTTTTAATGCATGATAAAAAAAGGGCTGCTTACAGACAAAGCAGCCCTTTTTATGCGGCATTCATTTACCGTAAGGTATACTTAATGTAACTGGCCTGATAGCACCTGCTTAAAGAGTTTATGAATACGTTTGTATTCATCAGTCCAACTGCTAGGCTCTACAAAACCATGATCTTCCATGGGGTATGCGGCAAGTTCCCAATTGTCTTTGCCCAGTTCAATAAGGCGTTGACTCAGTTTTACAGCATCTTGAAAGTGTACATTTACATCGACCATGCCATGACAGATTAGTAAGTGACCACGTAAGCCTTCGGCAAAATAAAGTGGTGAGCTGCGGCGATAAGCAATGCTATCGGTAAATGGCTCGTTTAATATATTGCTAGTATAACCATGGTTGTACTGTGCCCAATCGGTAACGGGGCGTAACGATGCTCCTGCTGCGTAAATATCGGGCTGAGTAAATAGGGCCATTAACGTAATAAAACCACCATAAGAGCCACCATAAATAC
>DMPB01000118.1:0-1526 GCA_003456175.1 Chitinophagaceae bacterium
GAGCCCATCGGCTTGGTAACATTATCACCTATTTAATCATATTGCAATGGCAAATAACAACCCCATCCTCACATCGTGGCATCATAATGCCGATAATTGGATTGCAACCATTGCACACAACGAAATAGCAAGCCGCACACTTGTAACCAATCAGGCTATCATACAAGCAACCACTGCTGTTGTAAAACAACATGTACTAGATGTTGGCTGTGGCGAAGGATGGTTGTGTAGAGCGCTACAACAGCTAGGCTTGAAAACTTTTGGAGTTGATGCGGTAGCTGCACTTATAACACACGCACAAACTTTCGATCAACATTATCAAGTAGTTAGCTATGAACAACTCATCAGCGGCTGCACTTTAGCAGCCAATAATTTTGACACCATCGTTATCAACTTTGCGTTGATAGATGAACATACAACCGCTGCACTGTTGCCTGCTTTGCAACAATATTTACCGCAAGGTGGCTACTTAGTAATACAAACATTACACCCACATGCCATTGATACTGAACAGCCTTACAAAAGTGGCTGGCGACCTGGCGGCTGGCAAGGTATGGCTAGGCATTTCGATTTGCCCTACGATTGGTATTGTAGAACCCTTGCCGATTGGATTGCTTTGTTTCTGCAAAGTGGATACCATTTAGTGCGTATGCAAGAACCTTTGCATCCACATACACAAAGGCCCGCATCTGTAATATTCACGCTGCAGTACACAACCAAATAGCTTATACATTGTTCCTCTGAAAAATAGATTTATGCTGGTAAAATTGAGTACTTACTTACTTGGATTGATTTACATCGTTGCTGGCGTATATCATTTTGTGAATCCTGCGTTTTATACACCGCTAATTCCTCCTTATTTTGAATCAGTTGCAAGTGTCAGCACTATTAACTTGCTTGCTGGTATTGCAGAAATAATGCTTGGTGTTGGTGTGCTACTTCCTCGCTATAGAAATATGGCTTGTTATGGTATTATAGCTATGTTAATAGCTTTTATTCCGAGTCATTGGTACATGATACAACAGGGCACGTTTCAACTTGGCTTTGTTGAAATTACACCAACCATTGCTTGGCTTCGTTTATTAGTGGTTCACCCTGTATTAATGCTTTGGCCTTGGTGGATAGCACAACAAAAGCAATGATGCTGTAGGTTTGCAGTTGTGGGAAACAGCTATTTTCAGTTTAAACAATTCACCGTACAACAATCGCAAACAGCGATGAAAGTGTGTACCGATGCCTGCTTGTTTGGAGCATGGCTAGCACAACAAATTCAAATGCTAGCGCTACCACACAAAACATTACTTGATGTAGGTACCGGAACAGGTTTATTGAGCTTACAAATTGTACAAGCACTTTCAATGGCTAATATTACTGCCATTGAAATTGACCCGGCCGCAGCAATTCAAGCGAACGACAACTTTGAGCATAGTCCATTTACCGCAAGGTTAACTGCAATACAAGCCGATATTACTGTATGGCAACCCACAGCTTTATTCGATGGTGTTTTTAGCAATCCACCTTTTTTG
>DMPB01000118.1:1748-2101 GCA_003456175.1 Chitinophagaceae bacterium
AGCAATCCACCTTTTTACGAAAATGATTTAACGAGTACAAGCACAACAAAAAACGTAGCTCATCATAGCACTGCATTAACCTTGCAACAGTTGTTTGCTACAATAGCATCGTACAGTCAAACACCCCATTGGTTAGCATTATTATTACCCTATAAGCGGCACGCCGAGGCTATTGAACTTGCGGAAGCGTTGAATTGGCATTTGGCAGCGAATATGTTAGTGCAACAAACACCGCAACACAACTATTTTAGAACTATGTTGCTATGGCGCAGTAATAGTGCTGTACCGGCGAACCTTACAACGCTTGCAATACAAGATAAAGGCAAGTACACGCCGGCATTTAGTGCTTTGTT
>DMPB01000118.1:2377-4176 GCA_003456175.1 Chitinophagaceae bacterium
ACGTAAGTACCTTACGGTAAATGCAGGAGTGCAATAATAAAAAAGGTCGAAGCTTCTGCTTCGACCTTTTGTGCCTCAGGCGGGAATCGAACCCGCACTCGCGTTGTCGGCGAACAGGATTTTAAGTCCTGCGTGTCTACCAGTTCCACCACCAAGGCATCACCAGTTGGTGAAAAAAAATCCCGCAAGAGCGGGACTTAGAGCGGAAGACCGGGCTCGAACCGGCCACCCCAACCTTGGCAAGGTTGTGCTCTACCAAATGAGCTACTTCCGCGTTTTTTGAGAACTTTTCGATGATTTTGTTACCGTTTCATCGTTTTGGGAGTGCAAAAATAAGAGTCAAAATCAAATTTCCAAATATTTCTCAAAAATTTTCAAAGATTTTTTTATTTCTTATTTGTATTCAGGCTTGTACTTCGTACTGCTCTGTATTTCGATATCAGGCTTACCCTTGTAGCGTGTGTTATACAAACGGTAACATCCTCCTAAAACAAATGCTAGTAAGCAAAAAACTTGCATGTAAAATAAAAATCGGCTGCTGGTAACCCAGTTATAACCAAAGTCTTTCTCGTTACGCTCTTGGATGTATTCGTTATGTTGTGCCATAATTAATTGAATTGCGCTGCAAAAATAGGGTTGCAAAGCACAAAATGTTACTTGTGTGCTACAATTTCTGAAAACCGTTTTTTTTGCCTTAGGAAATAAGCAATAATCAACCATTGTAGAGCAACTCCATGGTATTGATACATGGGCAGCTTAGGCCAATTGCCTTTACCATCGCCTAATGAAAAAAAGCGGCAGACGATGTACAAATGTGCTTTCACAACGGCAAGCCATGCACTTGCATCGCCCTGCAATAAGCTTTTCCATGCGAATATGCCATCTAGTGCAAAACGTAGCGGAATTTTCCAGATTTTTTCCCTTACGGGCAAATGCTTACAAAGCATCCATAAATTGTTACGAAAATTCAACATCAACTTTCGCTGACCCTTAGGCAAAGTTCCACCACCTACGTGATACACTACACTTTCAGGAAAGCACCAAACTTGATAGCCCGCCCGTTGTAACCGCCAACAAAAATCAATTTCTTCTTGATGAGCAAAAAAACGAGCATCGAAACCACCTACTTCGTGAAAAGCGCTTGCACGAACAAATAAGGCTGCGCCACTAGCCCAAAAAATAGGTGCAGCTTCGTTATACTGACCAGCATCTTTTTCAGTGTTGTCCATTATACGGCCACGACTAAAAGGATACCCTAAAACATCTATCCAACCGCCTGCAGCACCTGCATATTCAAAAGCATCTGGTTCATGAAAAGCTAACAGTTTCGGTTGTGCAGCTGCAATTTTTTGGTTTGCTTCCATGCGAACAATCACAGGCTCAATCCAATGTGGGGTTACTGCCACATCGCTATTGAGTAGTATGTAATACTGGCTATTTATTTGCCGTAAGGCATTATTATAACCACCTGCATAACCTGTATTTTCAGAAAGTTGTAGCACCGATACCGAAGGATAATGGCGCTGTAAAAACGATACACTATCATCGGTACTTGCATTATCGGCTACAACCACTTGCAAATGCTCGTAAGTAGACGCCATAACAGATGGTAAAAATTGCTCAAGAAATTTTTTACCATTATAGTTTAGAATTACCACTGCTACGCTTGGCCATTGCTGCATACCACGAAAATAAAAAATAACACCTTGCCAACAACTATTTATAAAGGCAGCTTATATATTCGTAAAGATTACCAATTAATATATCCTATCAACCTTGCTAGCACATGAAAAAAAGAA
>DMPB01000201.1:0-3924 GCA_003456175.1 Chitinophagaceae bacterium
ACTATGCAGTAGCCGAATGTGCCGTTATTGGTATTGCCGATGCACTGAAAGGACAAATTCCTATCGGCTTAATTGTACTTAAAGATGGCGTGAAAGTGAATGAAGCCATGCTCGAAAAAGAGCTTAGCGATTTAATACGACATAAAATCGGGCCTATTGCCTGCTTTAAAACTGTTGTTTGGGTTCAAAAACTTCCGAAAACACGTAGTGGTAAAATACTTCGTAAAACACTACGAGCTATCGCCGATGGTGAGCCTTACAACTTGCCTTCTACTATTGAAGATCCATTGGTGCTACAACATGTAACCGAAAAAATACAAGAGAAGGGTGTAGGTATGGCATTTCAGTAGCCCAAGCAGCTACATTAAAGACTTTTAATTGCAGGGAAAGCATTTGTGCATCACCTTAGTGCTTTGTGTGTTAGCATGAGAAATGTCTTGCGAAGTTTGGGCTTCCTATTATTGTCAACGATTGCATACTCCGTAGCCTACCCCCAACAATTACAGGCGTTACACGGTAGTTCATATGCTGGTTACTTAGCTAACAGCTATAACCCTGCAGCCATTTTAAATAGCAGTAAAAAGTGGGATGTTAGCCTATTTGGCATCCAATATGCATCTGTAACCAATGGTGGTTTTGTGCAGGGTGCTAATATTCCGGGCTTATTAAGGCAAAGTGCCCGCGATAGCATGGAGTGGATCACGTATAATGGTCACTTCAGGCGTTATTTTCATTTGAACGGCAGCTTCGATGTGTTGGGCATTCGTTACCGCATTGGTAGCGATGCGGCCATCAGTTTTGGCGTTCGCATGCAAGGATATACGCATTTTACTACCAATAGCATTGAGTACAACGATCGTATGAATCGTATCAATGGCTTTTTCAATGGCAACCAAACAACCCCCGAGTTCGAAAGTCGTTTTCAATCGGCCAATGCACTTGTGTACAGTTTTGGCTTTAGTAAAATGTTGTATCAAACAGAGCAGGGTCGCCTGCAAGGTGGTGTAAGGCTGCATTATCAGCAAGGCATCGCCGGCATGTATGGTCGGGTGCAAGATGTTCGGGCTACACAGGTAGCAGTACCTAATTTGGGAGCACGTTACCAACTCTTAAACGCTCGTGGCGAATATGGTTACAGTGGCAATCTCGATGAGATACTCAACACGCCTAAAGGCACCACGGCTAATGTGAACAGTGTGTTTCAAGGCTTACAAGGCACTTTCGGTGCCGATATTGGTTTAGAGTATGTTTTTTATAATGCCAATAGCGCCTACTTCGATCGAAAGTGGGAAGATTACAGCGCTAAAATATCAATAGCCATACTCGATATTGGTCGTACCAAATACCCTTACGGTAAATACAGTACTGCCTTTACACAGTTGCAGCCTATTGTATTAGACACAAGCTTACAGCGTTTGTTCGATAATGCCACGGGTTTGGGTACTTTCACCGATACGTTACGAAGGTTTATTTTACAAAATCCCGATACGCTACAAGGCGTATTTGCCATTAATAATCCTACCCGAGTTGTACTTAATACCGATGTTGCTTTGGGAGGTAATTTTTATGTGAATGCCGATTTGCAGATGAACCTTTACAGCACCCGCGAAATGAGTGTTAACAATACACGTAACATTAACTTACTTACCATAACTCCGCGTTACGAGGTACAGCAATTGGGTGTATACTTACCTATTCGTTATACAGCCGAGGGTAATACATGGGTAGGCTTTGGAGCCAAATTGGGTCCTGTAATTTTTGGTCTTCACAACTTAGGTTGGTTGTTTGGTAACAACAAGTTGCCTAATGGTGGCGGATATTTCACATTACAAATTCGTAGTAAAGACAAAGAAGAGGGTCAAGAAGTACCCTGCCCCAGATTTTAATGGTTGTTAGAAGCATACAGCATTTACCGTAAGGTTACTTACAATTCAATATACAGTACGGGCCGTTGCAACGCAACGGCCCGTACTGTATAAAAAACACTTACGTAAATGATTAACTGAATAGATATTCGATGTCTTCTCTGCTTAGGCTCTTCACAAAACCACTATCGTCGGTAATGAGGTCGGCTGCCAGCATTTTTTTGCGTTCTTGTAGTTGAATAATCTTGTCTTCTACGGTGTCTTTACAAATCATACGATAGGCAAAAATGTTCTTGGTTTGTCCGATGCGGTGCGTTCTATCAATTGCCTGTTGTTCAACTGCAGGGTTCCACCATGGGTCAACAATGTACACATAGTCGGCGGCGGTTAGGTTCAAACCTACACCACCAGCTTTCAACGAAATTAAAAATACGCGACAGCTTTCATCGTTCTGAAAACGTTGGATGGCTCTTTCGCGTTCGGCAGGCGTGGTGCTACCATCAAAATACTCATATGCTACGCCCAACTCGTTCAATCGTTCTTTGATAAGGGCTAGCATGCCCAAAAACTGACTGAATACTAGAGCTTTATGGTTGCTAATGTTTTCTGTGATTTCTCTACCTAGTTCTTCGAGCTTCACCGATGCATTCGGATACTGCTCTGTATCTTTCATAATGGCCGGACTATCACAAATTTGTCGCAGTTTCATGAGGCCTTGCAAAATGGTGAGTTGGCTCTTGCCTATGCCTTGGCTATCTACAGCACCAAGTATTTTATCTCTGAAATCGTTGCGGAAAGCATCATAAATATCACGCTGCTCCTGCCCCATTTCGCAGAATAGCACCATCTCAGATTTAGCTGGCAAATCTTTAGCTACTTGCTCCTTAGTTCTACGTAAGATGAAAGGATACAACAATCTACGAAGGTGCTCTTTTTGTTCCTTTTCTCCGAATTTATCTATCGGTACGGCAAACTCTTGTCTGAAATATTCTAAACTACCAAGCATGCCCGGGTTCAAGAAATTCATTTGAGCGTAGATATCGAATGTATTGTTTTGTAGTGGTGTACCACTTAAGCAAAGTCGGTTTTTGGCTTGTAGTAAGCTCGCAGCTTTAGTTACTTTGCTAGATGGGTTTTTGATAGCTTGACTCTCATCGAGTACAACATAATCAAACTTCACTTCTACGAAATGCTTGATATCGCTGCGAAGCGTACCATAAGTGGTAATAACCACTTCAACGTCTTTACTACTAATCAACGAAGCTTCTCGTGTACCGCCGTGATGAATGCGATAGGTTAGCTTGGGTGTGAATTTTTTGATTTCATTTTCCCAGTTGTACATCAGTGTGGTAGGGCAAACAACTAGCGCTTTCAAACTACCCTTTTCAACCCGCAAATGTTGTAAAAAAGTAAGAGCCTGTATGGTTTTACCTAAACCCATATCATCGGCAAGAATGCCACCCCACTGAATTTCGTTGAGGTAGTTCAACCACTGAAATCCGCTTTGCTGATAAGGTCTTAAAATAGGCGATAAATGTTCTGGTGGTGCAATTTCTTTGATGGCATGCATTTCACGAATGCGTTCGTATTTTTCTTCTAGCTTGAAAATAAGCTCCTCTTCGTTGCGTTGCTCATACAGCTCATCAATTACTGTGAAATGGTATTTACTTAGTTTTAGTTCTTCTTGCTTACCATCGCCTACGCGGAATAAAAGGCTGTATTTCTTCAACCATTCTTCTGGCAAAATACCCAAGGTGCCATCTTGTAAAGGCACAAACTGTTGCTTATTGGCAAGTGCTTTTTTAATGTCTGCAACAGTTACCTTTTGGTCGCCAAAGTGAATATCTACCTTAGCATCAAACCAATCGGTGTTGCTGCTAATGTATATTTTAGTGCTCGGCTTGGCGGTGTTAAAGCGGAAATTCTTAAGGATATCGAAACCAAAAACGGGTATTTGCTGCTCGTTCATGGCATCTATGAATAAGAAAAACCAATTGTTTTTCAGTACATCAGCACCTTTTAAGGCTAAGCTACCCTTATCGTCAATACGTACAAATTG
>DMPB01000201.1:4152-10659 GCA_003456175.1 Chitinophagaceae bacterium
CGTCAATACGTACAAATTGAGTGTGCAGTGCCTCCATTTTTTGAACAAAGGCTTTTTCAACAGCCATATTACGGTGTATGGTTAGAAGCTTTCCTTGTACTGGTAATATTACACGTTCTTTATCGTTGGGTTGTATTTCGTAGCCGAGGTAGGTGAAGCTGGGCTGAAATAACAGGTAATCGCCACGTTCTTTTAGTTTTAACTGAATGGTTGGCGTAGTATCGGTAACTTCTTCTCGTGGTACGTTGTTAAAGTGTAGCTGATGGCTTCTGCTCAACGGCAGTACAAACGATTGTAGTTGCGTTGGCCAATTAGCTTCATCAATAAGCATATTGCCGCCGGGTAAGAAGCGTTCTATCAAGTATACGTCTTCAGTTTTTTCCCATACGTACCATTGGTCTTTATGCTTGTACACTACCGGGCTAGCTACTGCGTTGTCTGCCAAAGGCACTTCTTCACCATCGGGCAGCGTTACATTTACCGTAAGGTTATAGCCTACCCCTTCTTGGTACGATAAATAAAATACGGGACTAATATATTTATGACTGCAAAATTGGTGTTCTAAAGCAGCAGTGGTAAAGGTTTTGCCTTGCGGTAAATAGAATACGTAATTGCTCAAACTGAGCTCATTGAATAGCTTTTTAAACTTCGGGTGTAGGTATTCAATAATTAAATGGCGTGTTTCTTCGGGCAATGTATCATCGTGTTGTTGCACGATGTTTTCCCAAATGCCACTGAACGGACTATTGCGGTTCAGGTAGCGGCTCACCTCACCTGGAAGTAACTTACGTACCTGTTGTAGCAAATTACGATCTTCTTCGTCGAGTTGTTCTGTGTTAACAAACTTGGCTAAATCGAGGCGTTCTACCTTGCCTACAAAATCGTCGAGTGATTCGTTGGCTTCGCCCATTACCATATCGGTTTGTACGAATGGATATTGGTGTGCATTGTAACTAAAAACAATGGCTAGTTTGTAACGAGTGCTGGTTTGTGAGCGTTGTGGTACGGGTACAAATACGGGTTTTTCAATCGTATTTTGTTGGGGTGTGGGCGGTATTTCGGCAGTTTCGTTGTTTCTTTTTTCGTTACTGGCTGGGGTAATTACCCGTTTTATGGTAGGGTCGAGCACCCGTAAGAATGGCCTACCGTTTTGATAGGTGAATTCGAACTTGCCTGTAAGATCGTCGCTAAGGCTGTAGCCATAAATAGCAAGCAACTTGTTTTTATCTCTATCCCAATTGCGAATGGTATCGAAGTAGTTGGGGCCAAAGCTGTTAAGCAGCTGGGTTAAAATGATGGTTTTGTGAACACAAAGTGGGTGTTCGTGTTCGCTATCGCATTGGCAGCTAGTATCGAGGTTGCGTTCTTCGTTTTTTTGAATATACACTCGATAGGTAATGCCTTGTAGTTCTAGTTCGGCGGCTACTTTTTCATCTTCTGCTTGTAGTATTTGTGCTTTTTGGGTGCGTAAAAATTCTTCAGCTTCGGCATAACTTTCTGTAGCACATAGCATTTTGATCATTTTTAGATCAAGCTGCTTCATCTTAACAACAGTATGCCGTTGATCGTACGAAAGTTGTTCTTCGTTCAGCTGGTTTTTGTCGGCCATTTCTTGCAACTGAAAAAGTGCTGCCGATTCGTGCCTGCATATTTCGCCAAGGTTATAAGGGCAACTACAGCGTACCTCTAACGTTTTCGGATCTTTAAATTGCTGTATATGTACTTTGTAGTAGGTGCTGTAGGCATCATCTTTCACGCGAAAACTAATGTTGCCTAAGAGTTCATCGTAATCAACCAACTCTATTTGGCGATTGGCGTGAATTTTTTTGCCACGGCGAATTACTTCGTCGGTGCCGTTGTTATAGATATACTTGAGTAAATGTGGTAAAGCCAAAACCTTGAACTATTTGATGAAAGGATTGCTGCTGCAATTGCCTTTTCATAAGGGCTGCTTACAAAAAGGCAATCGACAAATTTAAAGGAAAAGGAATGGCTTACCGAAATGAAAATCTGTTAATGATGGTTATGAATTTATTATTTACCGTAAGGCGCAAATACTTCTTGCTGTAATACTTGCTCAAATTGCATTTGTGATGGCCTTGGCATATTTAGGCTAACAATTTTTCCGTTAGGTGCAATGAGCATGAAACGAGGTATTCCTTCTATGCCATAGCGTTGCATAAACTCGCTTGCATTAGGCATCCAAAGTTGTGTAATTTGTTTCGATTTATCGCCCACATCCATCTTCCACATGTCTTTATTTTCATCTACTGAAATGCTTACAAAAGCAAGCTTATCGCTAGCATAATTTTCGGCCAATCTATCGAAGAATGGGCTCTCTTGCTTGCATGGTCCGCACCAAGTAGCCCACACATCTATCACAACAAACTTATTGGCATAATCGCTGAGTTGTATGGTTGTTCCGGCCAATGTTTCAGCTTTAAAAGCAGGTGCTTGCTTGCCACGAGCAAAGCTATTTTCAAGTGCAAGGCGTTGTGCCAATAGTTTTACCAAACTAGGTTCGGTAATGTAGCGTGTATATTGTTGTACAAATTGGTTGCGATACGTACTATCGTTGATGCGACTAATGCTTTGTTTAATAACATCGAACAATAAGGTGTTTTTTAATGCACCTTGCGGTAAATGTTGTATTACATAGTTGGTGAGTGTACTATCGAAGCTTGTGCTATTGATACCGGCTTTTTTACGTAAGTGATTTACTACAAAATTTCGGTATGCCTCATAGCTGGCAAGGGTACCATCGTTCAACGATACAAAGTTGATGAGTGTATCTAATGATGCAGGAAATTTTAATGTTTGTTTTGGGTAATAGGTAGCATACATTTTTGGATAATCTACTAGCGCTAAATCAATGAGTTCAAGACTTTTCAGCTTTTTACTGATGGTTAAATAATCGGCCGATGGTTTTATATTATCGGGTGTATTTTTTTTCTCAACATCACTCATGGTTTCTTTCCAAATAGTAAGTAATTCTTTGGCGAATTTTTCAGGCGTGTATTCATACAACTGTTGCTTTAAAAAGTATAAGCGATAATTGGTAGCTTCTCTGTTATTGCCGCGGTTGTAGTTTTCGGCGATTCTAGTACCTTGAAACTTAACTTCCTCAAAATTCTTTTTTAAAGACGCACTTACGTAAATACTATCGTTACTGCTCATAAAAACAGCACTGCGAATTTTGCCAGCGAAAAAGCCGTAATCGCCTGCTGGCAGTGGCTCTCCTTTGTACTTGCCTGAGAATGAATTGTTGATGACAGGAATGTTCAATAAAGTATCGCCTGTAATAAGATTGGTAATGAGCACATTACCGTTATAATTGCCATCGGTGAATTTGCCGGCAACAACGGTACCATTTGCATAGCGTTCTAGCTGTATGGGGCGTTCAATCCAATAAATGCTGCTAGTGAAAACTGCTAGTATGCATAAATTGGTTAATAATTTACCGTAAGGTGCTATTAAACTATATCGCCACGATTTTTTATTGTAATACTGATAGCCTAGCCAAAGTAATAGCAGCATCCAAGCAATACTTACCCATTCTTGATGAAGTAAGAAGCTATTGGTTGCACTACCTTTTTGAGTGTTATTGGTAAGTGCTGGCGCCATGTAAGGTAACCAACGGGCTACATCGAAGCCAGACATAATGCTTGCTGCAATGGTTAATACCAAGCCAATGATAAATGGCACAGCAAAGTTCGGAATCCAGATACTAAGTAAGTATTGAATGGCAATAATGCCCCAGCCTGCTATCCATAATCGTAAGATGAAACTTAACAAGGTGCCCCAAGGAATAGCTTGGTTGGCAAAAACTTTTTCATTAGTAGTAATGCTAATAATACTAGCACCTGCAAGGCTTAGAACAAATACTGTAAGTAAGCAAATGAGTGCTATAAGGGCAATGGTTTTAAACTTTGCAATAAATAAATAAAAGCGGTGAATGGGTTGTGTTTCAATCAGTTTCCAGCCTTGGTTTCTATGTTCTGTTTGGCATAGTTTGGTGGTTACCAATACCAAAAAAACAGGATAAAAAAAACTTGCAAAGCCACTAAAGGTATTGAACACAAAGCCTTCCCAAGGGTTGGCACCATTTAATAACATATCATCACCCGAGAACGCTACAACAAGCGTGAAGATGATTGGAATAAAAGCACTCATTAAGCCAATAATCCAAATAATACCACTGTTTTTTAGCTTAATACGTTCAGCTGCAAAAGCACGTAACGAATATTGTAACACTTGCATGAAAGATTAATTTTTGGTGATGTTCATAAACCATTCTTCGAGTCCTTGTTTTGATTGTATACCGGTAACAGGTATATGTTGCTGTGCCATCCATTCGTTAGTGCTAGCAATGGCTAACTCGCTGGGTAATTGCAGTTGTAATAAGGTAGCATTTAGTTGTTGTGCTTTAGGATATTGGCTTTCTATTTGGGCAAAGTAATTGGTGAGCTCTGGTATTTTAAATACCACCTCAACACCTTGTTGCTGTGAGTTCTGATATAAATCGTTTAAACTACCTTGAAATTGTAGTATGCCTTTATGAATAATACCCACATGATTACAAGTTTTTTCAACCTCGTTTAATAAGTGGCTAGATATGAAAATAGTAAGTCCTTGTTCTTGATTTAACTGTAGTAATAGCTTACGCATTTCAATGATGCCGGCAGGGTCTAAACCATTCACAGGCTCATCTAGCATTAATAGTTTTGGTTCTGGTAGCAGTGCCATGGCAATACCCAAACGTTGTTTCATACCCAATGAAAACTCTTTCACCTTACGTTTGGCTACTTGGCTTAAGCCAACAATACTCAAGGTTTTGCCGATGTTTGCTTCGGTAATACCTCTAAGCTTACAAATAATACGTAAGTTATCGGTAGCACTCAGGTGCAGGTATAACGATGGCATTTCAATGAGTGTACCAACACTTTCAAACACTTGTGGTATATGTTGTTGTAAGCTTTTGCCAAACAAATAAATATTATCTGTGGGGTTAGGCAACATGCCAGTTAATAATCGCATGGTAGTGGTTTTGCCGGCACCGTTTGGCCCTAAAAAACCATAGATGCTACCCGTTGGAACTTGCAGACTTAACTGATTAACCACCGGTGTTTTCTGGCGAAAGGCATAGTGTAAGCCTTTGGTTTGAATTGCAAATTGATTTAACTCCATACTTTATTATTACTTGGCGTAATATACAAGCATTAAGTATTTATAACAAGAAAGCTGCATAAGTATGCAGCTTTCTTAAATATTTTTTATAATATCACTTACGTAAATGAATTACTGAATAGGAAAAGCATCTTTGAACGTAGTGCCATGTTCCATAGCAACGATTTCGGCTTCGGTACAAAGGCAAGCTGTAAGTTCTTGCGTAATGGTATTGCTGTTTAGTTCTTGGCCAATTATTACAATTTCATTGTGCCTATCGCCAAAGCGTTTATCCCAATCTTTTTCAATAACTGTTTGGTTATCTACAAACGAGGCGTATTGTATACGCTGCTTATAAGGCATACTACACCACCATACGCCAGCTTTATCGGCACTTAAGCTGCCACCTGCCTGGCTCCAATTAAGGGCATCGTTAGGCCTACTTGCTAGCCAAAACATCCCTTTACTCCTAATAACATTAGCTGGCCAATCGTTGTTAATGTAGTTCCAAAATCTTTCCGGATGAAATGGTAGCTTGCTACGAAATACAAAGCTGCCAATGCCATATTCCTCGGTTTCTGGTGTATGGTGCGGTTTGTTTAATTCTTCTATCCAACCGGCAGATTGGCTCGTTGTTTCAAAGTCGAACAAGCCTGTATTGAGAATACGTTGTAGCGGTACTTTGCCAAAGCTACTTTCAATAATTTGAGCTTCGCTGTTTAACTTGCGAATTAATGATGTTAGAAGTCCTAATTCTTGTGGGGTAACAAGATCGGTTTTGTTGAGCACGATTACATTGGCAAATTCTATTTGATCGGTAAGTAGGTTAACAATGGTTCTATAATCGTTCTGCATATCAGTCATAGAACGATCTTTCAATGTTTCAATACTGCTATAATCTTTAATAAAGTTAAAGCAATCTACAACTGTTACGAGGGTATCTAACTTACTTACTTTACTTAAATCAATGCCATTAGCGTCATCTACATATGTAAAAGTTTGTGCTACGGGTAGTGGTTCGCTAATACCGGTACTTTCAATTAGTAGATAGTCGAATCGTTTTTCGTTGGCAAGGCGTTCAACTTCTTTGAGTAAGTCTTCACGAAGTGTACAGCAAATGCAACCGTTGCTCATTTCAACCAGTTTTTCTTCTGTACGACTGAGTGTTTGTTCGTTTTTAACCAATTGTGCATCAATATTAACCTCACTCATATCATTCACAATTACTGCTACTTTTAAGCCTTCTTTATTATGTAATACGTGATTGAGTAAGGTGGTTTTGCCGCTGCCTAGAAATCCGGTAATAATCGTCACCGGCATTCCCCGTTTGGTCAGACCTTC
>DMPB01000122.1:0-1527 GCA_003456175.1 Chitinophagaceae bacterium
GGGGGTACCTAAAGGCCATAAGGCTAATGGTAGTATGGTAATGAACTTTAGTGCGAATATGTTAGGGCTCGATAATGCGGCAACACCGTTGGGTTTAGCTGCTATGAAAGAACTACAAGAACTAAACGAAACACCCACTACAGCTACCAATGCTCAAATTATGTTTTTGGCATTAAATACAGCGGGGTTAACCATTATTCCCACATCCGTTATCGCCATGCGATTGAGCAACGGTGCTGCTAATCCGGCCGATATTTTCCTGCCAACATTAATGGTTACTTTCTGTAGCTTTTTAAGTGCCATGGTAGCCGTAGCGATATTTCAACGTATCAATATTTTCAAGTTGCCCGTATTATTATTTGTAGGTGGTTTTATGGGTATTATGGCATTGTTGTTTTGGTGGTTGCAAGGTAAAGATGCAGCGTATATTCAAACCTATACCGGTATGCTGGGTGCTGCTATTATTTTCAGCATTATCATCGCATTTATTGTGGCAGGTGTTTTCAAAAAAATTCAGGTATATGAGGCGTTTATAGATGGTGCCAAAGAAGGGTTTAGTACCAGCGTAATGATTGTTCCCTACTTAGTGGCTATTTTGGTTGCTATTAGTGTGTTTAGAACTACTGGCTGTATGGATTATATTGTTCAGGGCTTAGGTAGTGTATTCGCTGCTATTGGCCTGAATACCGATTTTGTGCCCACCTTGCCTGTTGGACTTATGAAAAGTTTGAGCGGTAGTGGTGCACGTGGTTTAATGGTAGATGTGTTTAAAACCTATGGTGTTGATAGCTTTCAAGGTAAGTTGGCAAGCATTATTCAAGGTGGAACTGAAACAACTTTTTATGTGTTGGCAGTTTATTTTGGAAGTGTTGGTATTAAAAAAACACGTCATGCAGTTGCTGCGGGTTTAATTGCCGATATTGTTGGTGTAGTTGCTGCTATTATAGTAGCGTATATTTTCTTTCATTAATACGTATTTATGCAAAATTTCGATGCAGATATTGCAGCCTTAGAAGCACAGTTGGCACATATAAAATCAAAACAAAAGCGTCGTATTAGTGCATTTGCTTTTCGCCTTACGGTAAATGTTGTGCTACTGGTGTACTTCTGGCATATCTCTTGGGTTCCTTGGTTGGGCTTACTCTTATTGGCTTTTACTTGCGTAAATGTGTATCTTATTTTTATGATGCCCAAGCAGCTACAACAAAAGATAGATGCACTCAAGCAACGTATGCATCAGGTAGAGCAACTTTATAGTAATAGCGAAGATTAAATCATTACTAACTGTCAACTTGCTTATTTTCTTGCCCGTAGCATACGGTTTTTGCCTTGCATATCTTGTTGTACAACAATATCAGTATAGCCTAATTTTTGTAATAGCGCAACTGTTTCGGCAGCATACTGCTCATTGATCTCAAAGAACAACCAACCATCTTGTTTCAAATAATGTAACCCTTGTGTAGCAATTGTTTCATAGAACAATAACGGAAACTCATTGGGTACAAATAAAGCTAAATGCGGTTCATG
>DMPB01000122.1:1747-8512 GCA_003456175.1 Chitinophagaceae bacterium
GATGCGGTTCATGGTCTAGCACATGTGGCAGTATGGTGGCGGCTTCCGACTGTAATACATAAGGCGGGTTACTCACCAAAACATCTAATTCAGGTAATACTTGCCAATCATTTGCCCGTAAGGCATCTAATTGCTTGAAATGAATGGTAGTTTGTTGTGCTAATGCGTTCGCTTGCGCTACTTGTAATGCATTTGCATCTACATCAATAGCATATACTTCACCTTGCGGTAAATGCTTTTTAAGATAAATGGGAATACAACCACTGCCGGTGCCTATATCTGCAATACTCAAAGGAGTATCTTTACGAACACTGTTCACAATCCACGCAGCAAGTTCTTCTGTTTCGGGCCGAGGAATAAGTACATGTGCATTAACTTTTAACTGCATATTACCCCAATAGCAATAGCCAAGTACATATTGTACGGGTTGCCCTTGGTTTAGTGCCTCGCCCCATTTAGTAATAGCAGTTTGTTGTTCAACACTAAGTGTAAAATCTTTGTGTACAATTCTATCTATTTTGGTAAAGCCGGTGGCATCTTCAATTAACCAATTGGCAATGTTAGCCGCCTCTCTAGTATCGTACCGATCGAAAAGTTGCTGTAATAACCATTGATATGCTACTTGTATCGTCATGCTACTGCAAAGATGCTTTGTTTTCAGTTACTTTTGCCGCTATTGCATGCAACAACACACGCAACATATCAGGTACATGCAGCGGTGCTTGCAACTAGCAGCATTGGGCAATGGTTATGTAGCACCCAACCCCATGGTTGGTGCAGTATTAGTGTATAACGATACTATAATTGGCGAGGGTTATCACCAACAATACGGTAAGGCACATGCAGAGGTGAATTGTTTGCAAAGTGTAGCCCAAGAACATCAATGTTTAATAGCAGCAGCTACGTTATATGTTTCGTTAGAGCCATGTAATCATTTTGGGAAAACCCCACCTTGTGTAGATGCTATTTTAAAGCATAATATTAAGCACGTAGTTATTGGTTGTGTAGATACATATAGTGAGGTGGCGGGCATGGGTATTGAACGCTTGCGTTCACATGGCGTTGAGGTTGAGGTTGGCATACTAGAAGATGCTGCTCTATATTTAAATAGAAAATTCTTCACTTACCATACACAACAACGGCCGCATATTACGTTGAAATGGGCACAAACTGCCGACGGCTTTATAGGTACGTCAACACATCGCGTTTTAATTAGTAATGCTATATCGCAGCGCTTCACCCATCGGCTAAGGAGTAGTAATGCGGCAATTGTAGTAGGTAGTAATACTGCATTATTAGATAACCCTTTGTTAGATCATCGTTTGGGTTTTGGGAGGCCGCCTGTACGTATGCTCATTGATCGTTATGGTAAGGTGCCTGTAACACATCATTTACTGCAAAGTACAAGTGCTCCTACATGGGTATTTACCGTAAGGGAAGATTATACATTTCCTGAACATATTGGTGTTGTTAAAATCAACGAGCACGAAAATACACTTCAACAAGTGTTGCAGTATGCGTATGAAAATAAAATACAGAGTATACTGGTAGAGGGCGGTGCAGTATTGTTGCAGGCATTTATTGCAGCACAATTATGGGACGAAGCTTATGTAATAACAAACACTGCTATGTATTTGCAACAAGGTATTAAAGCACCTAAACTGCAAGGAAAAACAAGTATTGTGCACCAGTTTGAAAATGATTGTATTACGCTGATAGAACCTGAAAAAAATTAATGGCTATACCTGATTTTTATACAACACTTACGCAAAATGCTACCGCTGAATTTAAAGACAGAGGTAGTAAGTTTATTGCTTATGCTTATCCGGTAAGCCATACCGATGCTATTAAAACACAACTTCAGGTGCTTAAAAAAGAGCATCCGAAAGCAGTGCACTTTTGCTATGCCTATCGCTTAGGCATTGATGGTAACAACTTTCGTATCAACGACGACGGTGAACCAAGCGGTAGTGCCGGCCGGCCGATTCTGCAGCAAATTGATAGTAAAGGGGTTACCAATATTTTAGTAGTAGTGGTGCGTTATTTTGGTGGTACATTACTAGGTGTGCCAGGGCTCATTAATGCTTATAAAACAGCTACAGCTTTAGCATTGCAACTAAGTCCAACACAACAATTACCTGTTACTATGTCGTACGAATTACAGTACGATTACAGCCGACAAAATGAAGTAATGCTGTGGGTAAAGCAAATGCAAGCACAAGTATTACAGCAAGAGCAAACTTTGTTTGTGTTACTAACTATTGCCATCCCCAAGAGTAGGCTCGATGAGGCCTTGTATCGCTTACAAGAAATGCACTTTGTTACCTATAGAAAAATTGATTAAACTCATGCCTTACCCGTTAGGCTGTAGGCAAGTATACCTACCCATTCTTTAAATAAGCGTTGCCAACGGTGTATTACTTCTACTTGTGGAATTAAATAATACTCTACATTAGGTTTTTGTTTTGCTGCTAAAAAGTTAGCAGGATAGGGTATTAATTGCGTAAAGCCTGCTTTCTCAAAAACCTTCAAGCTACGTGGCATGTGTACAGCCGAGGTAATAAGTACATAAGGTGGTTGTAGTTGGTGCTTAGCTAAAAGCTGCTTGGTGAAAACACCATTTTCATGCGTGTTGCGAGATTGATTTTCTACTAAAATTTTGTTTTGAGGTATACCACAAGCGGCTAGCTGCGAAGCAACAAATGCACCTTCATTGTAAGCATTGTCTTTATAGCTGTTACCACCCGAAACCAAAATATAATCAATATGCCCCTGATAATAGAGTTTTATGGTTTGAATAAAACGGTCGCTATTGCTATTAAAATGGCCTTTGTTGTTGATATCTCCGCCAGCCATACCACCTAATAAAATACCACAGCTGTATTTTTCTCCTACTTTCAACTCGCGTTCAGGTGTTTGATACCAATGTGCTACTTGCGTAAATATCCACTCATTACTGAAAAATAGTAACATTACTATCACCGCGGTTAAGAGTCTTTTTCTAACCAACTCTTTTTTCGTTCGCCAACGCCACACCAAAAGCAACAATGCCCAAATAAAAGGTGAGGTAAGAATAGGGTAGAGTAGCTTGCTAAGAAAGAAAAACATAGTCTGCTGAATTATCGCAAAGATGGATGTAGAGAACTACGAAACTACTTATTTTGCAAGCATGCTGCAATACCATCAATTACTACAACATATTTTAGATTTCGGCGTCCAAAAAACCGATCGTACCGGAAAGGGTACCATCAGTTATTTTGGCTATCAAATGCGGTTTAACTTGCAAGATGGCTTCCCGTTAGTTACTACCAAAAAAGTGCATTTGAAGAGCATTATTTACGAGTTATTATGGTTTTTGCAGGGCAATACCAACATTGCATATCTTAAAGAAAATGGCGTATCTATTTGGGATGAGTGGGCAGATGCCGAAGGTAATCTTGGCCCCGTATATGGTAAGCAATGGCGTAGTTGGCAAGGTGCTAATGGTACTACCATCGATCAAATAAGCGATGTTATTCAGCAGATTAAAACCAACCCCGATAGCAGGAGAATGATTGTAAGTGCATGGAATGTGGCCGATTTGCCAGCAATGGCATTAATGCCGTGCCATACCATGTTTCAATTCTATGTAACACCGCCCAATACAGCCAAAGGAGAAACGAAAGGCAAGCTTAGCTGTCAATTATACCAGCGTAGTGCCGATGTGTTTTTGGGTGTTCCTTTTAATATTGCTAGTTACGCTTTGCTCACACAAATGATAGCTCAGGTATGCGATTTAGAAGTAGGTGATTTTGTACACAGCTTTGGCGATGTTCATATTTATAACAACCATTTGCAGCAAGTACAGTTACAGTTAAGTAGAACACCATACCCATTACCCACCATGAAGTTAAACCTTGCGGTAAAAGATATATTCGCTTTTCAATACAGCGATTTTACGCTTGAAAATTATCAATCACATCCCGCTATTAAAGCACCAGTAGCAGTATAGAAATTTAGCTATGATTACAATTAGCATGGTAGTGGCTGCAGCCGAAAATAACGCCATTGGTAAAAACAACGACTTGCTTTGGAAGCTTCCGAACGATTTAAAATTTCTCAAAAATATCACTTGGGGTATGCCGGTATTAATGGGTCGTATCACTTACGATTCACTTAAAGGCTACACCATGCCCGGACGAAAAATATTAGTATTAAGCCGACAACCAAATTTAACCCTACCACACGCTACCGTTTTCGCAGCTTTTAACGATGCCGTAGCATGGTGTGAGCAGCATGGTTACAAAGAACTCTTAGTACTAGGCGGTGGTAATGTGTACGAAACTTATTTGCCGCTAACGCATAACATCTACCTTACTAGGGTGCATGCCAGTTTTCCAGATGCCGATGCACATTTTCCACCGATACCCACGAATGAATTTTCATTGGTGAAAGCTACCAAACACGATGCCGATGCCAAACATGCTTATGCGTATACCTTTGAGCATTGGCAAAGAAACATAGCTTAAGCAAAAGCATTGGTTGTATCTAATAATTTATTTATTATTATTGTAATATGTATTCCGCAATTCAATTGGCTTTTAAATATGCTCATTATTACCTAACTGCACATAACAGTAAAGGGCATGGCATGCATTCGCCTTTTGTATTCGATTATATTACCAAAGTAATGAATGATAATAAGCAGTATTACTGTTACACCTCCGCAGAACATTTGCGTAAGCAGCTACTGAACGATACTACTTTATTAACACTCACCGATTATGGTGCAGGTAGCCGCATACATGCGGAAAAACAACGTACCGTTCAACAAATTGCTAAAAGCAGTTTAAAGCCAACTAAGCTTGCACAGTTGCTTTTCAGAACAGTTAATTATTTTCAACCTGCTACCAGTATAGAGTTAGGCACCAGTTTGGGTGTTACAACAGCATACTTAGCACAAGGTAATGTACTCGGGCATTGCTTCACGTTAGAAGGTGCCGATGCGGTGGCTTCCCTTGCGGGTAAAAATTTACATGCGTTAGGCGTTCATAATGTTACCCAAATTGTAGGCAATTTCGATGACACCTTGCCCGTGCTATTGCAACAACTGAATAAAGTTGATTTTGCTTACGTGGATGGTAACCACCGTTACGAGCCAACTATACGTTACTTTGAGCAACTGCTCCAAAAATCGCATGAACACACGGTGTTAGTATTCGATGATATTCATTGGAGTAAAGAAATGGAAGCCGCATGGCATTACATTCAACAACACCAAGCAGTTACACTCACAGTAGATCTCTTTTTTATTGGATTGGTTTTTTTACGTAACGAAAACAAAGTGCGTCAGCATTTTACCGTAAGGTATTAATCTACAGCCAGTGCCAAACCAATAGGAAAATGGTTCATAAGCACTTCGGTGATGCTTTCTTGATGCCACTGAGAAACCTCTTTCACCCACATTGCAGTATGGTCTTTCACCTGCATTACAATTTGCCAACCTTGTACAATGTAGTGCTTCATTTCATCGGTACTAGGTTGTAAGTGCAGGTGTTCATCGGCAATCATACCTAATAATTTTCCGTCGGCATTACGAAAATTGCCGTGTAATAGCTTGCCCACAGGTTTGTTGTGGTAGCCATACACAATATCGCCTAATACAATACCCATTACTTGCTGCAGACTATTATCAATAATCATGTGATGGTAGAAGTAAGCAATTACCTTTTGCTGTTGGTTGATGATTGGGTACATGTGGTAGTGTTTGTGTAAAGCAAGGCATGTAACATGATGCTTTTGTTAACCTATAATTAGCAAAAAGTTACCTTACGGTAAATGACGACACTTAGTATTATGGTTTAGTTATGTCAGTCAATATTTTGTTAACAATAGTTAGTTTAACTGTACTTTTGCAGACGGAATTTTCTTTTTATGCAAAAAATAACCTTTTGTGGTGCTTTTTTGTTGCTCGGATTAATAGCTAATGCACAGCAACAACCTGCGCCAAAACCTGCACAAGACACGCTAGTCCGTAAAGACAGCGCCTTGTTGGAGGAGATTAAAGACAATGTACTGGATAACATTCCCGTTGTTTCTTTGGATGAAAGCGATTTAAGTGACGGTAGCGCACAAAACGTAAGTTCTGTACTTACCGCTGGCCGCGACCCATTTTTCTCGGCAGCAGCTTTTAGCTTTTCACCACTTCGTTTCAGAATTCGTGGCTACGACGCCGATTGGAACACTACTTTAATGAATGGTATTCCGGTAGATAACCTAGATAACGGTTTTACACCTTGGGGCCTCTGGGGTGGTTTGAACGATGTAATGCGTAACCGCGATGTAAGTGTAGGCCTACGTAGTAATACCTTTGCCTTTGGCGATTTAGGTACTACCACTAACCTCGATAGCCGAGCTAGTAAGCAGCGTAAGCAAACCAATATAGGTTACGCTATTAGTAATAGAAACTACAACCATCGTATTTCTATTACGCATAGCACAGGTGTTAGCAAAAAAGGTTGGGCATTCACCTTCAGTGGTAGCTTCCGTGGCGCCGATGAGGGTTATGTACCCGGTACCTACTACAATAGTTTCAGCTACTTTGTAGCGGTAGATAAGCGCATCAATCAAAAACACTTGTTAAGCTTCACCGCTTTTGGTGCACCCACTGAAAACGGTCGCCAAGGTGCAGCTGTACAAGAAGCAATGGATTTAACCGGAAGCAACTACTATAATCCTAACTGGGGTTATCAAAATTGTAAAAAGCGTAATGCTACTGTTGCCAAA
>DMPB01000138.1:0-4907 GCA_003456175.1 Chitinophagaceae bacterium
ATCACCAAAATATGATAGCCTTGTTGCAACGAAAAGATTGCCTCAATAATAGCTGCGATATTATCTTTTTCGTTGTAAGTAGGTATAATAACTAACTTTTCCAATGGGGTTGCGCTGCTTAATGGTTTGTAACACTGTAAAAATAGCCGTTTTGCATTTGCCCGTAAGGGCTACAATTACCTTACGGTAAATATTTTAACCTTTTTTGAGGTAAGTACGCTTAAAAATTTCGGTTAACTTCTGTTTAGTGTTATAGGCAAAGTCGCCTGCCATCATCCAATCGTAGTAGCTTGGTTCTTGCTTAAGCACCTCAGCTACAGAACGCCCCTTATGCTTACCAAAATTAAACACCTCTACTCCATTCACTAATATAAACCTACGAGCATAATCAACTAAATCAGGCTCGCCGGCAATTTTCCAGATACTATCAATGGTATTCCCAATTTCAGGATAACGTTCTACTTGTGCCTCAAGCACTTCTAGTGTTGCCACAGTATCGGCTTCGGCACTATGTGCATTATCTAAGGTTTTGTTACAGTAAAACTTATACGCCGCAGAAAGTGTTCTAGGCTCCATGATGTGAAAAATTCGTTGCACATCAATAGTTTTTGCCTGTTGGGGATTCCAATCAATGCCAACTCTACCAAATTCTTCAATAAGCATAGGCACATCAAAACGATTGCAGTTGTAGCCTGCCATGTCGCAACCATCAATAAATTGTTTTATTTCATTAGCCACTTGCTTAAATGTAGGAGCACTGTTAACCATATCGTTCGTAATACCATGTACTGCCGATGCTTCAATAGGTATCGGCATTTCAGGATTAATCAGCTTTCGCTTTGTTTGCCGTTCACCCGAAGGTGTAAGTTTTACAATGGCAATTTCAACAATACGGTCGCGGCCAATGCTAATACCGGTTGTTTCTAAATCAAAAAAAGCAAGCGGTTTATGAAGTTGTAAGTTCATTTTATGTGAAATATGGTTGTGTAAAGGCAGCAATTACGAGCAAAAAGCTATCTTCGAGTGCAAGAAACAGATAAAATCTAATCTTACCAACACATTATTTGTATGAAAAAAGCCTTTGTAGCTGTTGTATTACTTGCTTTCGTAGCTATGTTCGCCACATCTTGTGCCAGCAATCGCCCAGGTGTTGGCTGCCCAACTACCAATAAAAGATACTTCAGAGCATAAATTATTAGCAGCAATGCAGTGGCAAGCACTCACTAGCCTTACAGAATGGCAATCTATACTAGCAGCAAGTGAAACCACTACGCAAGTGGTATTCAAGCATAGTACACGTTGCAGTATTAGTAGCATGGCATTAAGCCGATTAGAACGCAGTGCACAGCCAAGCAATGCTACATTCCATTTACTAGATCTTATCAAACACCGCGATGTAAGCAACGCTATTGCCGAAGACTTGCAAGTGTATCACGAAAGCCCGCAGGTAATTGTAATTAAGGATAGAACCTGCGTATACGATGAGAGCCACATGGCCATTCAAATGGATGAAATTATAACGCAACTCTAAGTTATAACAGCCCTGCGGGGCTGTTTTGCTGTATATACCTTACGGTAAATACTAACCAAAAGCACATGTGTATAAATCGTTGCATAATACACTAGTATCAACCGAATTTGGCTGCTACCTTTGTATACTATGACCACCATTGTTACATATCCGGAAGTTAAAATTGAAGCACAACTAAAGCAGCGATTAAACCTTCAAGAAAGTAATGTAACCATTGTACACTGCGTGTATAGCGCTTATTCGCCACTCGATGTTGTTCGTATTTGGCCATCTACAGTATTAATTGAAGACACGAAAGAAGAAAGAAAACTACTTCAAGCATACAACATTAGCATTGCCCCCGAATGGACTTTAGTGAATGGGAAAGGGCTAGGCTTTACGCTTATTTTCGAGGGTTTGAGCAAGCAATGCAAAACCTTTAGCCTAGATGAACGGATAGAAGAAGAAGGCAAGTTTTTCGTTGCTAATATTCAACGTAACAGCACCGATGTATATAATATTGAAGTAGATAGTACTCCGTTTTAAAACAAATACAGTTGTAACAATACACTGGAACTACATTTACCGTAAGGTATTGCTACCCTTCAATAATCAGCTTACGTAACATATTTAAAGCGTTCACGGCTGTTAAATCAATATTACGCTGACGATCAAATCGGAAGTGAAACTTCTGTGTAAGGGTTTGTTTTTTACTTGCTACAGCCACCCAAACCGTACCCACAGGTTTTTCGGGCGTACCACCATCGGGGCCCATAATGCCCGATACTGCTATCGCATAATCTACATTCAACAAGTGAAGTATGCCAGTAGCCATTTCTTCAACCACCGGTTCGCTAACAGCACCATGTAACGCAAGCGTGTCGGACCGCACACTTAGCACTTCTTGCTTCACCTCGTTATCGTAGCTTACAACAGAACCTTTGTAGTAACGAGATGCACCCGACTGTGCTGTAATTAAATGTGCAATATACCCACCAGTGCAACTTTCGGCGGTAGCCATTGTCCTTCCTTTTTTAAGTAAGAGGTTACCCACAACAGCTTGTAGCGACAGATCTTCATTTACTACTAAATAGGGCGCTACTAATTGTTGTAGTGTTGCAAACTGGGTTTCAATAGCTTCTTTGATGCTACGTTCATGAGTTCCATTTGCCGTAAGGCGTAAGCGAACCATACCATAATTTGGCAAGTAGGCAAGCTTTATGAACGATGGTAATTGAGCTTCAAAATCGTTAATGAGTTCTGCTAAAAAACTTTCGCCAATACCTGCCGTAAGCAACGTTTTATGTATAATTATTTGTTGTGGAAACGTTTGCGTAATTACTGGCAGCACTTTACTATCAATTAAGCCCTTCATTTCGTGAGGCACGCCGGGTAGTGCAAAAAAGTACACTCCATTTTTTTCGAATTGCATACCTGGCGCCGTACCTCTTTGGTTATGCAACACCTTACATACATCGGGCACCATCGCTTGCTGGCGGTTACGCTCAATCATAGGCCGCTTTAGAATATGCTCGAAAATATGCGTAACATGTGCTAACGTAGGCTCGTGCATTACCATAGTACCACCAAAATACTGGCACAACAAAGGCTTCGTAATATCATCGGCAGTTGGACCAAGGCCTCCGGTTATAATCACAATCTGCGATTGCTTTTCGGCAGTTTCTAAAGCTTGCCATATATCGTTCCAAGTATCACCAACAGCTACACGCTGCTTTACTGCAAAGCCATGCTTGTTCAGTTGTTGTGCAATGTATGCACTGTTAGTATCTATTACTTGACCTATTAATAACTCATCGCCTATAGTAATAATGGTTGCTGTTGTTTGAGCCGACATATTGCTGCGTATTTGATGAATAGCCTGTACTATTGCTAATCATTACAAAAGTAGGTAGATATGGTTCGTTATTGGTTGCTAGCACTAAGTGTATTTATCAATTGTATAGCTACTGCACAATTGCAACAACAATTACAGCAGGCTACGCAAAAATTATTGAACGATGCTCAACTCTCTAACGGTTCACTTAGCTTTTGTGTGATAGATGTGGGTACACAACAACAAGTGTTTGGACACCAAACCAAACTAGGCTTAGCGCCAGCGAGCAGCCTAAAAGTAGTAACCACCGCAACCGCTTTAGCCAACCTTGGTAACAACTTTACATTCACTACCAGCATTTACACGCAAGGGCAATTACAACAAAACACATTTGTAGGCAATGTGTACATTGTTGGTAACGGCGACCCATCGTTAGGAAGTTGGCGTTGGAAACATACTACAACAGATAGCATTTTTGCTAGAGTGCAACAAAAGCTACATACTAAAGGCATTTATACCATTAAGGGCACTATTTACGTAGTAGAACAACAATACGATTATCAACCTATTCCCGATGGTTGGATTTGGTACGATATTGGTAATTACTATGGCGCCGGCAGTTACAGCTTTAATTGGCGAGAAAACCAATACGACATTATACTACAACCCGGCACCAAAGTTGGCGATAGTGTTCGCATACAAACCACCGAACCAAGTATTATAGGCACCCTTTACAACAAGCTAACTACAGGCCCTGCTGGTAGCGGCGATAATACAAGTACTTATTGGACACCTAAAGCCAATAGTGGCTTTATTGAAGGCACGGCTCCGTTAGGCGAGAAAAACTTTACCGTAAGTGGTAGCTTACCGCACCCCGCATTAACTTTTCTACAGCAATGGCAAAAGAGTAAGTTTAGCCTTGCGGCAAATGCTTACGCTATTAGCGAACAGCTACCTGCCAATGCACGTTTATTAGATACACTTGCCAGCCCAACGCTTGCTGCATTAAGCTATTGGTTTATGCAAAAAAGTATCAATTTATATGGAGAAGCCTTCACCAAATATTTAGGTCAACAATATAATAAGCAATTCAGAACCGATGCTGGCACAGCATTCATCAAATCATTTTGGAAGCAACAACAGATAGATGTCAACGAACTTAAAATGCAAGATGGCAGCGGATTAAGTCCGCAAAACAGAGTAAGTAGCAATGCACTGGCGCAAGTGCTAACCTATGCTACCCAACAAAGTTGGTACAGCGAATTTTACAACGCCTTACCGCTATACAACGGAATGAAAATGAAAAGTGGCACCATTGGTGGCAGTAAAGCATTTGCTGGCATTCATACAAATAAACAAGGCAAAACATATGCCTTTGCAATAATTATTAACAACTACAACGGCAGCCCTAAAAGCTTAGTAGAAAAAATGTATCAACTATTGAACGTACTTAAATAGTTGTATAAAAGGGTAGCAAATATTGTTGCAATGCTTCCGGCATGGTAACCTTCTTACGAGTTATAATATCTAAGAAATAAAGCGTAACCGCTGCTTTAGTAACCA
>DMPB01000138.1:5129-8698 GCA_003456175.1 Chitinophagaceae bacterium
CCGCTGCTTTAGTAACCACCTTGTTTTGTTCATTAATGATTTCTTGCTCAAATACTGCTTCGTGGTTTGTTGGCAGCACTGGTAGCTTTGTTACAATCGTAAATAATTCATCATATACCAACGGCCGTACAAACTGAATATTAAGCCCCACAATAGGCATTATAATACCATCAGCTTCCATTTGTTTATAGCTGTATCCAAGGGCTCTTATCGCTTCTACTCTTCCTATTTCGAAATAAGTGGCGTAGTTACCGTGGTATACTACACCCATCTGGTCAGTATCGGCATAGCGAACACGATGTTGAAAACTGCTTGTAAACAAAGCACTTAATTTTTTAAATTATTTGATCATACCGTCTACGCTAATCTTTCCAGGACCAACCAATAGTATAGCGAAATAAACGGTTAAATACAGCAACGAAGGTTCTTTATCGGGCAGAGCATCGCCTGCATGCACCACAAAATAAGCTACCAGCATGGTAATTATCAGCGGAATCAATGCAAAACGTGTAAAAAGCCCAAGTGCTAGAAATAAGCTACAGAAAACTTCTGAGAAAATAACCAACATCAAACTCCACTTGCCTCCTAAACCTAGAAAGTCGTAGAACTTGCTTTGCAAATCTGCAAATTTCATCATTTTAGGTATGCCATGATCTACCATCATTACAATACCAAAAACCAAACGTAGCGACAACAAGGCCACATTAAAGGCCCATTCGCTGTAACGAATACTTAATAATTTTTTCATCGCAGTGGTTTGCTTCAAAAATAGTACTTGAAATCACATCAATATCAACTATACACATTTGTGTTAAATGAATTCGGCAGTGGCTTGTTTTTCCACAATTAACAGAAACATTAACCTTACGGTAAAGGCGGGCTACCTTTAACAAGTTTTGGGATTTTGTTAAGAAGCCCCAACAAATATTTGCTACAACATTTCGTTAACGAGCTATGAAATTGATGTATTCTATTGGGATTAGTATCTGTTTGCTAAGCATTACTAATGCCACATTAAGTCAACATACGCAATGGCATGAAGAAGTCGATGCTACTTTTAAAAAAGCTAAAGAACTATACACAAAAGAGGCGTACAGTTTGGCGTACCCATTATTCAAGCAACTGCAATTGCACGGAACAGCACAAAGCCAACTTCCTGTTTCAATTGCCCTAGAAAGTAAATATTACAGTATTTTATGCGGACTGCAACTCATGGATGCTACAGCGGCAGAAGCTGCAAATGCATTTATTGCGTTAGAACATCATGCTCATAAAGTGCAACTTATGAGTTATCATTTGGCTGATTATTATTTCAAACAGAAGCAATATCAAAAAGCAAATGAATACTACGAGAAAGCCAAAGTTGACAATCTTACCAACGAACAAGTTGCTGCACTAAAATTTCATAAAGCATACGGCCTGTTTGTTGAAAAAAAATTCAGTGAGGCTAAACCGCTTTTTAATGCCATCCGACAAATTACCACTGACCCGAACTATATAGATGCGAATTATTATTATGGTTTCATTTGCTTCGGCGAAAAGCAATACAAAGAAGCTATTAGATGCTTTGAACTGATAGATGAGCAACCTAGCTATCAAACCATAGTACCTTATTACATTGCTCAAATTGATTACATACAAGGCAATAAAAATAAAGCACTACAATATGCTGAAAAACAACTAGCTAAAGGCGGACAGCATTATGATTTACAATTAAGACAGCTCGTAGGTCATGGATATTTTGAACAAAAAGAGTTCGGTAAAGCACTCCCCTATTTAGAAACTTATATTGCTAAAACACCAAAAGTTCGTAGAGAAGATTTGTACGAGTTAGCATATTGTTATTATCATAGTCAGCAGTACACAAAAGCTATTGTTGGCTTTAAAGAGCTTGGTGGAAAAGACGATTCACTTGCACAAAATAGCATGTACTTACTTGGAGATGCCTACCTCAAAACCGATAATAAAGTTAATGCCAGAAATGCATTTTTATTCTGTGCTCAGAATAGTAGTGTTGCTATTCAAAAAGAAGTTTCGCAATTCAATTATGCCAAATTAAGCTATGAGCTTGGCTATCAAGATATTGCCATTAATGAATTCAAAAGTTTTATAACACAATATCCTAAAAGTAGCTATAACAAAGAAGCTAAAGAGTTGTTGGTGCAACTACTTGCGAACACCAATCAATATGCCGATGCGTTGGCACTCATTAACAGTTTAGATAAAAATAGCGTTACCGTTCAGAAAATACTGCCACGAATTTTATATGGAAGAACTGTTGAGTATATCAACGACCAACAACTTTCAGCTGCTGAGACGCTTTTAAATCAACTACAACAATTACCATATACAGATTACTATCAACCATTCATTGCCTTTTGGAAAGCAGAGTTAAGTTATCGGAACAACAACATTGATAGTGTTATCTATTTCATTAACATTTACCGTAAGGGCAACAACAACTTAGGCGAAGCTAATACCATTAATGCAGCCTATATTCTAGGCCATGCACAATTAATCAAAGAAAATTATAAAGCAGCGCAGCAAGCATTTACAGAAATTAGTAGTACTACATTTTCAAGCACGCAAAGCAATGTACAACAAGATGCATACGTTCGTTTGGCCGACTGTTATTTCATTCAAAAACAGTACAATAAAGCGCTAACGATGTATGAGCAAGTATACAATGCAGGCGCAACACATGCCGACTATGCATTGTACCAAAAAGCAATTATTGCTGGTGCAGGAAGTAGAACCAATGAAAAAATTACTTTACTGCAACGATTAAGTAGGCAATTCGTACAAAGCAACTATATAGACCTTGCAAACATTGAAATTGCCAATACATATATGTACGCTGAACAATACGACAAGGCTATTCCAACACTCCAATACCTTCAAACAAATGCCAAAAATAAAAGCTTACTTCCCGAAGCAACGTTTAAACTCGGCATTTGTCAGTTTAACTTAGATCGAAATCAGGAAGCGCTAACAACATTTGAAAATGTATTAATAAATTATCCTAATAGTAATGAAGCCGATGCGGCTTTAGACTATGTAAAAAACATTTTTATACAAGAACAAAAAGCTAGTGAATATGCAGCTTTTGCTCAACGTTATGGCAAAACTATTGCGGTGAACGAGGCCGATTCTTTAAGTTACCTTGCGGTAAATAATTACTATAACAACAAACAATTTGATAGAGCACTTCCTGCTATTGAACAATATCTAAAACAGTTCCCAACTGGCAATTATGCTTTACAAGCTAATTATCAGGCAGCTGTTATTCTACAACAACAAAAACAATATGCTGCCGCAGTTACTTACTATCAAAAAGTTGCTGAAAAGGCTCCTAATAAGTATGCAGAACAAGCATTATTACAAGCCGCACGGATGAACTACTTTGAACTGAAAGATATAGCCGTGGCAGAAAGCTATTTTGTGCAACTCAAACAGTATGCAAGCACTAATGAAAACAAATTAGAAGCCATGCGAGGCTTACTACGCTGCCAATACAAGCAAGCAAAATATAGCGATGCACTTACCAATGCACAAGAGCTTCTACAACA
>DMPB01000100.1:0-14354 GCA_003456175.1 Chitinophagaceae bacterium
TAATATCCAATTACCTTGATGATTAACTATACCCCACTTACTATTGACGCTTACCTTGTACCAAGTATCTTGAAATTCTTCTATACCGTCATATATCGCCTGTAATATCCAATTACCTTGATGATCAACTATACCCCACTTATTATTGACGTTTACCTTGTATAAAGTATCTTTAATTTCTTCTATACCGTCATATATCGCCTGTAATATCCAATTACCTTGATGGTCAACTATACCCCACTTATTATTTATTCGTCCCTTACAAAACGTATTAGAATGCTGACATCTAAAAATCTCATCAAATAATGGTTGAATAACCCAATCTCCACCTTCATTAACATAACCATACTTTAAATTACCTTGTATATCGGTTACAGAACCCATCAACAAATTAATTATCTTAGGCTCTACAGATTCATTATTTGATTTAACATCTTTAATTGTCAACTCATTAGATTGTTCGAATTCTAGTTTCTGTAAGGAATTACCGCAAATAGTACAAAATTTATATGATTCAGCAATTTTGGTTCCACAATTTGAGCAGTGTTTCATAATAAAATACTTTAAACCAATAGTGTCTCTAACATTTATACATATACCATATCAAACCAAGCTGGCAAGAATAATAAATACAAAATAGAATCTAACAATTTAGAAGGCATAGAAATTTACTGTATAAACAACAAATTTATTCAATAAAGTCTCCTTCACTAGGGTGTCGTAAAGGTTGACTTTATAATCGCATAAAACCAAATCATAGTCTGGACTTGTCCAATAAATACATGCAGCATTATCTAAATATTTTAGTAAGGCCACTTGATATTATAAATGAAACTGGTTGAATTTTTTTTAGCTAATTCTTTTATGATAATACTTGGCAAAGTGAAAAAGATCAACTATCTAGTTTCATAAAACTACAATTGTAGTAAAAGAAAACGTGCTTCACCTAGATAGAAAAACTCAATTGTATGTTACTAAAATAGCTAATCTAGAAATATGTATGATTCACAGTAAAATTGAAGTAGCAGTGTTTAATAATAATAATATGAGTTTAACTTTGCATTGAAGTGTGAACATAGGATATCGAGACTTTAAATAACGCTTATTTTAAAGATAATGCTAAACCCGCTGTGTAACTCGAAACTATTTGTTAGATTTTTAGAATTACAGCCATACTAATCAGTGCTATAGCACACCTTTTAAGTATCTTTTGAAAGGAGCCAAGTCATACCAATTGACTATCTTTATAGCTACAGAACAAGAATCTATATTTTGAATAAGAGTTTGTACAGCTAGGCTACAAAGCATTTTTAATAACTTAAATTAAAGTATCAAATATTCACTAAATAAATTTTTATATAGTATAGTAAAGTTTATCTCTATAAAAAATACTTGTAATGAAGACTCGAGTTGTATTGACAATGGAAAAATACTATGCTAGTGTCTATCAAAATATATGTTACATGAAAACTTACATCTCAGTATAAGGGATGACTAAAATAAAATAAGCAATTACAATATTAATTTTTAAAGTTAAGTAGAAGTGATCTAAAACATAAGTAATTAACTCATAATAAATTACATTAGTGATGAAGTGATAATCTTTGACCCTAAACTATACTTAACATATAAAATTAAGCTATCCAATGTTATGATTACTCAGAATCTAATGAAGAGAACAGCGCTTTAAGTTCCGCTTTACTTTCCAAATATTTAGTTTTATTTAAGGGTTTACATTCCTTGTACGTAGTTTTAGTTACAAGACGGATTTTTACATTATCAATCTCATATGTTTTGTCTTCTTCCGTAATCAGCTCTCCATCATCAATTTCATCTATCATCGTCTTATAATCATAAACATAATAAACATAGTCATCACCTTCAATCGTATTCTCTTTTAGTTTTAAAACAAGTATTCCTGGATTTATGCATTCAAAATAAAATTTTCCATCCTTTCGCATTAAACGTTTATTTACTGTTTCATAATTGTATTCTGATTTTTCTAGGTTATAGTATTGATTATAAAAAAAAATAGAATCTCCTACAGATATTAACTTATCCTTTGTATTTATAAGTGAAAAGTATGAGTCATAATTCTTTTGACTTTCTATTTCAGTTTTGAACGACTCATACATCGATGGACCACGGTCGCCTTCAACAGCATTCTTAAGCATCTTAACTTTATTACTTGTTGGTTTGGATACTAATTTGCCATCTACGTAAATTTCTTTAACATCAACGCTTGATATTCTCCAAAATCTATCACCTAGTAGCTTCATCAAATCAGCTTCGCTTTTGGGATATAAAGAATCTTTATATATACCATACTCTACAATTAACAAAATCAACAAGAAAAAGAAACCAATCCAAGACAAGCAACCCCCAACCTTTTGCTTAAAGGTCGACGAAGTTTCATGGATGATAGGCTTATCTTTATTAAAAGAATTTTCCGATATTGTAGCATCAATATCATTTATTAAAGTCGATTCTTGATGAGCATTTTCAAATAGATTCGCACCAGTTGAAGGAACTGAAACTTTTGTAATTAGTTTTTCTTTCATATCCACTCCAGACAACTTATGACCACACTGAATACAAAAATTTCCAATTTCTTCTAGTTTTTTACCACATTCCGGACAGAAATTCATAAAATTTCTATGATTTAAAGTTGATAATTTTTTCGTAATACTTTTTGATCGCATGAACTATTCCTACATACATTTAATTAGGAATTAGTGTATATATAATTTCAACTAAAATGCGTGTCTAATAAAATATATTATTGATGCTTTGATACCGATTTACTTCCTAATGAAGTTGATGATTTTACCATAAATTTTGATAAATACCAAAAGAATTGAACCTTTCTGACCTCATTCTGTGAGCTAATTTATTTTGGTCCAGCTTCAGATTTAAACTTGGTGATATAAATTTTCAAGTCGGCTTCAGATTTGAGTTTAGTGAAATAAATCTTCCAATCAGCTTCAGATTTGATTGTAGTCCAGAACCACAAACCAGAATAGGGTTTAGCTTCTGATTTAAATCTTGTTTCATAGACTAGCATATCTGCTTCGGACTTAATTGTAGTTACATAAATCTTTTTATCTGCTTCTGATTTAACTGAAGTCTTATATACTTTTTGGGCATTCAACAGGCCGAAATTAAGCAACACACAAATTAAAATTAATAAATTATTCATTTCGTAGAAATTATATAATTATTGATTATGATTTATTATTATCGAACAAAATTGATAAAAATTTTGCTTAAATATAAATTCAACACAAGGGCATACCAAATAACTCTAATTATATAAACAAACTATTTATCAAACGTAAAACTAAGTAATAAGCAATTCTTTTTACTTCAAAAGCAAACTCGAAATCCAAGAGATCATCATAGTGTGTACGATCACTTTCTGAATTACTAGTAGAAAGTTCTGTAATTAGGTAGTAAAAGCAGAGAAAATAATACTACATAAATTGCATACAATTTGTAGGGATATGTTGATAATCAAAAGTATTGCTAAAAAATTGCTTTTAGATATTTCATTTGTTGCTATCGATTCTATAATAGCTGTAGTAAAACCACAGCCACGACAATCAAAAACAAAAAAATTGAAAATACAGAAATGTGGCAACAATCCTAGTAGATGAATAACATTATCTTGATGCATCGTCAAAAAGTACATTATTATAACATTACTAAGAACAACAGCAATTTGATACTGCCTTATAGCATTTGAAGTAAATCTGCTAAACAATCTCCCAGGTATAAAACAAAAAAATCAATGTTTGCACAGATCATTCTTAAAACTTCCAATTTGAGGTGCTGATTTTATATTAACGTGCTTAGTTAAAAAAAACTATACTATTAGGTATAAATTTCATATATCCAATGTAGGGCGATGCACAACAATGCTTAATTTTATGCAATTAACCCTGCCACGTATGTCCACACCTACGGCACGTAGTCGGATCTCTTTCTGCTAGAAGCGCTAATAATCCCGAAGGAAAAAACATATAGCAATTATTATTTGCCAAAATTTGTACCCTCCTTTTTTTGTTAATTCGTTACATCTTGGACAAGAAATATCAGACATAGACAAGTAAATTTAATTTTTAATTTAATTAAACTAATAAATCATTGATAATTATTGAACATACAAGCATAAAAGCATTGGTGCTCTTGCGTTTATCGTATCAACATTTATTTTATTAATCTAATAATTTTACATCTACTGAAAGTTTATTGACAAATTTGATTTATGTTAACAGAATATTTAACTGGACAGTTCTGAATAACTTAAAAAAGTATGAAAAGCAAATCGATATGCCTTCTTTTATACTTCTATGTTTCATTGTTTGGAAATAGCATTAGTGCACAAATAGCTAAAGACACTTTAAAAGTAGGATTCTATATAAATCACATATTCGATATAGACTATAAGAAAGGAACTTATAAAACTTCAATGTTTATCTGGGCTGTTAGCAAGAAAAAAATTTATGAATTAAACAGATATTTGGACTTTATAGGCCAAGTAAACTACGAAGAATATCTGAACCATGAAGAAATGATAATTAGACCTGATTCCGATACACTTTACTGGTCTGAAATTGAGGTTATGGTAGAGTTGCTCCATGAATATGATTCTAAAAAATTTCCCTTCGACACAGAAAATATTAAAATGAACATTGAGTTTACAGATGATGATAGTGACAGTACTGTTTTCGAAATTGATAACACATCTATACTCAATCGTGTAAAAATACCAAATGATTGGAAGCTAAGTTCTAATCCAGCTATACAAAACTTTATAACCGTGTATCCAACAAGTTTTGGCGATCCAAGATTACGAGATTACAAGGTAAATACAGTTGGAATAACATTCAAATTAGCAAGAGAACCCCTTGGATTATTTTTCAAAATTTTTATAGCCATGTTTATTTCATTTTTAATTGCTTGCTGTAGTATTTTCATTTCGAATGACTCCTTTGAGCCAAAATTTGCATTAATTGTGGGAGGGTTGTTCGGGACGATTTCAAATAAATATATAACGGATAATATTCTGCCAGAAAGTACATCCTTAAATCTATCAGATCAATTACACGTTGTTACAGTTCTGTTTCTACTATTTCTTACAATAGTAACTATCTATGAAAATAGAAGCAAGCTAGCAGATAATAAGATTTATGAACGCTGGATATTTTATAGTACTTTATTTTTATATTCAGTTGTAACATTAATTTTAGTAGTAACGGCATTGCCATAACAAATAAGGAATATCATACATTAGACAAATGTTAATTAACATATTAAATATTTATGAATATTATTATCGTTTTACTAATATTCTTATCTCTGAACGATAACCAAAGTCAGTATGCACAGCTAACATAGATTCACTAATTTGAATAGAACCATAATTTGATCGATTGTATATATCAATTCTCTCTCTGACTAGGGTCAGACCAATTTTGCTACCATGTATAATATGTTTAAGCGGAGACAATGTATTCTCAATCGAAATAACTATAATACCGTCGTCTAATTTTAAATCAATCCAAATTCTACGATCACTTTTCTCTGAAGAAGCATATTTAACTGCATTTTCAACAATAGGTTGCAAAATCATCGGTGGAACATATATTTCTTTTACAATATTGGGAACTGCTATATTTATATTGTAAATAAATGGATCATCAATGGCAACTCTTTCTGCCTCCATTTTTAGGTATCGATCGATAAAAGTAAGTTCTTGTTCTAAAGAGATTCTTTGCTTATTTATATTTTCAAGGTAATAACGATGTAAATCAGAAAACGTATTAATTGTTCGGACAGCAACTTCATTTTTATTCTGTAGCACAAGACTATATATAAGATTTAGTGAGTTGAATATGAAATGAGGATTTAAATTTTGCTTCAATAGCTGTAACCGGTTTTCCAGCATATATTTTTGATAACTCTTACGATCTAAATAATATTTAAAAAGAAGTCCAAAAAATAAAATCACAAAAAGTGATACTGCTATATAGAAAGTAGGGGTTGAAGTAATTGATACTTTTATCTCAAATGACTTTTCACCAATAAGCTTACCATTTGAATAACATTTTATAGTGTACTCTCCCTTTTCAAAGAGTTTAGTAATACTAATACTAGTGTCGATTGAATGAATAGAAAAGATCAAACTATCGCTATTCCATATTTCTATTAATTTCAGTGAATGATTCTGTAAGCTATAGTTTTCATCCTGAAAGAAAATATTAAACGGAGAACCTTTAAAAACCGACTGCTCAGGTACTATCTTAAATTCTTTTATAGTTCCACTTATCGTTGAATCAAGCTGTTGGGAACTTATTTTAGTAATATAATTACCATGATCAAAGAAAAGAGCAGTTTTTCCAACCTTAGGAGGCGACCCTTCTGAATAATTGCCGATATAAACATAACCAATAGGAATAGCATTTTTGTTATCAAGAAGCATTAAACCCTTTTTGTTTCCACAATAGATTTTTCCCTGTAGTTGACATATCCAAGTGGGCATCCATGAAGTATTAAATTTTGCTTTCAGATCGCAATCGAACAAATATTTTGCTTTATAAGTAACCTGATTGAATTTATAAGTAGTTACTAACCCTCCATTAAGTACCCATAATGTATCGTTACAAAATGTGAAAGACTCAACATTTCCTATTGGAATATTCAGTGAATGTCCTATCGTATCATAGATATAAAATCCGGAGTAAAGGGAATGATATAAAAATTTACCGCTAGGAAGTACCATACCCCTAGGTAGGGTCGACTTACCTCTTTTTTCTTTTACTTTCCTTGAACTAATGTCTACAATAAAAATTTCGTCATTAAAAGCTGTAAATAAGTGTAGTTCGCAACCAATCTTTCTGATGTACTTGTAATTTGCAAAATCTCTCTGCTTATCAATAAAAGAGTATAATGCTATTGATTTTTTATTTATAACAACTACCTCCACTTTATTTCTTGTTAATACTACTAAAGTGTCATTATACAAGTTTGCAAGAACTACATCATCTCTATAACTATTACTCTTTCTTCTATATATTTCCTTACTAGATCTGCTATTTAAATTGAAAATTGAAACACCGTTTAAAGTGTATACTAAGAGCTGCTCGTCATTCAAAACTTCAAATACAAAGTTATCATCCTTACTAGGGTTTGGTTTTAGTGTTGCATTAGAGGCAAATGGCCAGTAAAACAAACCTCTATTAATCGTACCTGCCCATAAAGCACTTTCTATAGCATCGTAATACAATGATTGCCCATAAAAATTTGATTTAATTTCCGATTCGGGCGATTGCATATTTGTAAAAATCATTCCTTCGTTTTCACCGTCTGGATTACCTACTGTGAAAAATGGATTTCCAGCAACGTTAGCTATGTCCCATATAGGTAATGGATTCTTCGATCTAACATGCACTAATGATTTCGTAAAAATATTTCCATCTTTGGAGACAGCTTTAAACGAACCTTCACCACCAATGAATAAATTGGTGTCTATAACTAATAAAGCAAAGCTCCCACTAAGCTGAACAATATTAGTACTGGCTAGAGAATAATCTTCTGCTATTATAAACCTATCATTATTTAGTTCTCGGACAAGAGACTTCTCCTCGCCATATACAGTTGCGTATATTTTCTCATTCCATTTAACGAAATCAGTAATAAAACCTCGCTCTAAGTTAGATTTTAATTTTTTAGCTTCAAAAATTCCATTTCTAAAAAAAATTAGTACCGGATCAGATTTTGTTGCCAAAAAAATACTGTCTCCAATAACACGAAATCTTCTACATAGGCCAATTCTAGATGAATCTAAATGCTGTACGATTTTGTTAATAACAGTGTCATAAATAAATAGTCCATTTAGTCTTGTGCCAATCAAAGCATATCTTTTATAGAAGGCAAGTGTCCAAACTGAATGATTATTTATCGTATCTATCAATTCTTGAAATTTAGATGTATTATTCCAAATTTCTAAACCAAGATCAGTTCCTAACCAAATTCGTTTTGATGAGTCTTTAACAATTGCTCTTATACTATTCGAATTTAAGCCACTTGTAACGCTCAATTCAGGCTCTAAAAAAACAGGCTGTGAGGAAACTTTAATATTGAGATATAAAAGTGTAGCTATAAAGAAGCCAATGCTTTGTAGCCCCTTCTTGAAACAGGTAGACATTGATTATTGCTTAGGATTAACTTTTCTAAAGTATACCCTTTCATATACTTCCTATTGACCACAAATGATTTATGAATTCTAATGAAATCAGAACTTAGTTCATTAATTATGGATTTTATAGTTCTTGCAATTTTATAATGATCCTCTTTTGTAAAAATTGTGCTGTAGGGCCCATCACCTTCGACATATACAATCTCATTTTGCGGTAATACTATATTAAGAGCTTGAGAACGAAGTTGGAATGTTCTAGTAATGTTATTAACTTCTTGATCACGTACAAATCTGTCTAAAGAAGCTCTCAAGTCATCCTCTTTTAAAGGCTTTAGGAGATAGTCAAAGGCCTTATTTCTAAGTGCTTGAAGTACAAACTCTGAGTGGGCTGTTACAAAAAAAAGTGTGGATACTGGTGGGAGGGTAGATAGCAATTCAAAAGCAGATAATCCCTTAAGATTTATATCCAGGAATATAATATCAAAACTACTATTTGCTAGTTTGCTTTTAGCTTCTTCAAAATCTCGTGCATACGCCATATCCTTAATATATGCCCAAAAGCATTTTTCAAGTAGAATTCTGAGCGCTTGACGCCCACCGTCCTCATCATCAACTATTAAAATCCTATATTTCAATGACATATCTTTTATTTCAATGTACTATTGAGGATAAATAATATCAGCAGAATTTATCCTATAATCGTTTTTCTTATTATTTAGCAAAATAAAAAAATGTTACGTTAAATAAGTACCATAGAGAAAATTATTTTTCTCTACTAATTTCAACTAAAAAGATTATGGAATTTATCAAATTAGCAACGATAATCGTAATAACTATTATCGTCTATTATTATTTCCAAAAGAAGGACAAGAAAATAGATACAAGATCAATAGATAGTCACACCCTACTATTAGAACTAATTGACGTATATGCAGAATATTATAATAGGTATATTAAATACTTAACTATAGCACTAATGAGCTTATTCGGATATTGTATACTTTTCGATAATGAATTTACAAGCTCAGCTATAATTATCACCGTCTTCTATTTCATAATAATATTAATAATATATATAACTAAATTTTTCAGAAATAAAAAGGTAAAAAAACTTAAAGCACTTTGCTTAAAAAAATCCTATTCCTCTTTATTAGCTGTAAATGATGATAATAGAATTATAGTTAACGTTGATGAAGTTAAATTTAAAATACCTCAAATATTTCTTCCATATTCAGTAACCAAGTGTGTGGAGATTATTAACGGAATATGATCCAAAATATTCGAGGCAAATAGTTCCATCTTTTCGCTATGAGAAATATGATTTTACCAAAAACTAGTAAAAAATTTTTAGAATTTTTTTAAAGAAATTGAGCTACTTTACTTTTGAAAACTATCCTAGGTAAGGAAGGGGGGATACGGGTCCCTCCTCCCCCCAAGACACTTCTTAAAATGAATTATTATTTCAGGAAGTCTAGATCTTTATTGGAGTCAAATTTTTTCTGGCGAAACTGTAACACTACACATAATTAATTCGAAATATTCTGAAGTTAATAGCGTACTTTTTGAAAGTATCATTATAACAGATTACTTACATAATATTTAAATTTTCACCAGAAAATAAAGAAGGGAATGTCTTAATCAAAAGAAAATAAGCTTTCATTTTAATTTAGAATATTGGGTTTATATAAATTTCTTACGACAAATTTTGACTTTACCATTTAATAGTAGTACTCATTCTTAAAGGTAGATTGGAATATAGATGTACTTTCGCATCTGTTCTAATTGTTCTTGCTCTACCAACGGCTTGGATTAAATCTCCTTCAATTAATTGGAGCTGTATAATCCGTGTTAAGGGATTAGAAAAACAATTAAATTTAAACAAAAAACCATTATATTCTACTTCTTGTTGCTTCATTTTAAAATCATCTGAAATATCTAATTTGAAATATCCTGCAAAAAGCAAATAGAAATAAACATTGTGATAAGGAGTTCCAAGGACGACAATATCTCTACCCTTTAAAGTATCATATCCCGCACAATTTCCAAAGTATATATCTAGTGGCTTACTATTGAATATATGATTTGTGCTTTTAAAGGTTATCACTGGCATGTTAAACTTCGGTATTGTACGAGTTTGTTGAGTATAGTTTATACTACATCTGGAATAAGATCTGTTTGTATATTGTATAATTTCACCCTTCTGTTTTACATCGCTTAATTCTATGATTTCAACTCTATCTTTATACAACTGCTCATATATATAGGTTGGTATTGATGCTGATAAAATTATTATTTTTTTATTAAAAGGCATATCTTGCAGGCACAGAAAATATAGCGTACTCTCATCTTCTATTTCTTTTATAAATCCTACAGCTGTAAAAAATTGAACTATTTCCTTTTTTACAAATATTAGTCTATCGGATATCAAATCAAGCTCGTGTTTAAAATCCAAAGGAATAAAAACGCCACTTGGCATTTTGTTTAAAGAATCGATAAAAGTTTTCATGCTATTTGGAATATCAATTCCTATATTCTTTAAACCCTTAAGGTCATTAATTGTAACTTTTCCAATCGAGGTCATTGATTGCAATGGATCTTCATCGAAAATTAGTGTATTATGATTAAATGAACTAACGAGAACTCTTTTATGTGTAGTTATAACAGTATCTGATGATTTAAGTGCGGAATCTAGATTATGTAGATAAAGTTTAGCTACTTGTGCGTCCTCACTCCCTTTTTTCCTATTACTTAAATTGTATAAATATTGTTTTGCCTTTTTGTAATATCCGCTATCGTAAAAACTGTTTAGATTTTCATTATGCACAATATCCTTAAAATAAGGCTTAGGAGGGGTTATTACAAATTTCGATTGCATACGATTACCAATCTCATCTTTTAGATTATTCGTTGGAGCGGCCACAACAACATTTTTTAGATTAATGAGATTTTGAGTTTTTCCAATACCAACCGGTGCTTTGATGATATATATTTTACCCTCTATTCCATTTTCAATAATATTTTGAAACTTATTCTTAAACTCAGTTTCTACATTCTCTAATTCATCTTTAAAAAACGATTCTTTAACTTCAACCATACCACGCTGTGTAGACATTTCTGATATAATATCTTTAAGATTAGAATCTTCCTTTAATTTAGAAAAGTTCTTAACCCACATTGGTTTATAAGTTACTTTTTTCAAATAGGTGAAAATTGAGAAATTTGCAGACGTATATTGAGTGACTCCCTTTTTATTAAAATTATTCATTGTTTCTATCATCAATTTTTGGCCACCATTAATGTATTGCATATTAGTAGCTAACCCAAAAAGCTGAGGATGATGTAACCATTTACCATCAAGAAACTCGTCTAGAATTTTGATTTTCTTCCGCATCTCATTTATGTTAAATTTTAATAAATATTTGGGGGGTTCGTTGGAATAACATTCGTCAATTTTTGCACATTCTGAGATTGTACTATTATTAGTATATGCAGAGTCCTCATTTTGTACCATTTTCTCTATATAGTTATAATATCTATTAATAACTCGAGTCCTTTTATTAGCTTTTGAAATTTTAGAAATAGAAAGATACTCTATAAATAACTTGGTTGATATCAAATTTGTGTGTATTAATTTACCGCTCTTTCCTCCGAAAAAAAATCTATTAATATTTCTACAAGATGTGTCACAATTCTCGAAATAGGTATATAATTCCTCTAGGCATCCCTCCAAGCACATTCTATTATCAATTGGCTCATCAAGAATATAAACGATTCTGTAACTTTTGACATCTTCATTACTTGAAAATGTTTCATACCAGAATTGAGGTATGATACCAACATCTCTGAACCTATTAACTGCTTTCTCTATACTAAAGTCCTTTGATAACTTATCAAAATCTAAAGCAATAACAGAAGTACACAACCAATTATCTTTTGATGGTGCACCTTTCGAAATCTCGTATTTTCCTCCAAACCACGTATAGCTATACGGCTGTACAACCATATTAAAAAACTCATTTACATCTACAAAAGCTTTAGAATCAATACTACATGCTATTTTACCAACTTCATTTGATTTAGGCTTTTCTTTCCTCCGTTCTTTATTGATATAAATTTCAAACTTTCTCATAATAATTTTTTAATAATAATATAAAAAAAAGAATTTTCTAAGTAAACATTATATTGAAATTTATATTTCAATTTGATTAATACATGCTGTATAGGCTGATTAAATTAACAAATACCTAGAAAATGAATATTTATCTTATAAATACTTTGCATTAAAATAAATCTATTCCTTATTTTTTTTTCTCTGTTTTTTTTACTATATTCTAAAAAACATAATTATGAATAAGAAAATTAATATAGTCGATACCCTTACATATATATGTAACTCTCTTAAAAGCGCAATTGAAAGCATCCAAACACAAGAATTAGAGTCTGAAAAAAAGGAAGAAAGGTTTCTTACAAGATCCGAAGCTGCCAAAAAATTAAAAGTGAGTGTGCAAACAATTTCAGCTCTTTATAAAAAGGGTGCTTTAGAAGGATTAAAAATTGGAAGAAGAATATATATAAAATTTTAATATTATTATTATGAATTTAAAAGTGAGTATCAATTATTATTTAAAAGAAAGGAAAAGTAAGAAGAAAAGTAGTATAAGGGTCGCAATTTCATACCGAGGTTATAGAATTTTAAGCGCAATAGGTTGTAGTTGCTTAACTGATCATTGGGATCATAAAAAGAAGCTTCCAAAAATACATAAAGAAAATGATTTATACATTTTTTTACAAAATAGAAGTCATACACTATTAGAAAGCATTAAAGAGGCTTCGAAAATTAAAGAAATTTCAAAAAAGGATGTAAGAGAGTTAATCCTAGAAATATATAAGGGAGTACAAGCAGCTGAAAAAAATGTCTTGAAAATGAAAATTTTCATCAAACAGTTTATAAATGATGTTAAAACTGGTAAATTACTTACAAAAAAGGGTGTTGTATTTAGTCTTAATACTTTAAAAACGTTGGAAACTACTTTAAAACACTACATTGAATTCGAAAGCCATAAAGGGAAAGAATTTGCTTTAGAAGATATTAGTTCTGAATTAATTAATGACTTCAAATTATTTCTAACTAATAATTATCAATCATCTAAAAACACAATATCTAAACACATAGGCAATCTAAGGTTAATATTTAACTATGCTGCTGAAAAGAAATTAATTAGCACATCGAAAGTTACTGAAGTTAAATTTAATGCTGGAAGAGAAGAAAGTGATAATATTTACCTTAATGAATATGAACTAGAAGCTATGATTAATTTGAATTCCTTTGATAACACAAAAGAAGAAATTGTTCGTGATTATTTCATAATAGGCGCATTTACAGGTTTACGCTTTGCAAACTACAGTAGCTTAGATAGCTATGCCATAAAAGATGACACTATTGAAGTGATTTCAATAAAAACAAACCAAAAGTTATCTTTACCAATATTGCAACCAGTTAAAAAGATTATCGAAAAGTATTCAAATGGGTGGCCTAAAAGTCCAAGCAATCAGGAATTCAATAAAATACTAAAAAAAATTGGTTCTAAAATGCCAGAATTAGACAAAGACTTTGAAAAAATTATTACTAAGGGAAATAAAAAGATCGTTTGCAAAAAGAAAAAATGGCAATTTTTAATGACACATACTGCTCGTAGAAGTTTTTGTACAAATTTATATCTCAAGCAAGTTCCCATCAAAAGTATAATGGCCATTTCGGGTCATAAATCAGAGAAAAATTTTCATACTTACATCAAAGCCAGTTTGGATGAACACTTTAGAATGATAAGAGAAGCATATCAAAAAAATGATAAAAGCATGTAGCGATAACTACATGCTTTTTTTATGATTTTACAAAACAACTCAACCATCTTTATAGATTGTCTCATCTAACTTTAAGGCAATATTTATTCATTAAAATCTTTGAGGCATATTTGAATTAATCTGCCATAAGTATTTGTTTACCAATTACATGAGATAATGAACTGGTAATTTTATTAAAACTGTACCCTTTTCTGCTCCCCATATTAAAAAAGCCTCAGTAAATACTGAGGCGTTTGTGGTGTGGGCCGGGATCGAACCGGCGACACAAGGATTTTCAGTCCTTTGCTCTACC
>DMPB01000100.1:14610-14975 GCA_003456175.1 Chitinophagaceae bacterium
ACCGACTGAGCTACCGCACCATTTTTTGTTCGGGTGGCAAATATAGGAGGGCATCGTAAATCTGCCAAGTATTTTTACCGTAAGGCTAAAAATAAATTTGTCTAAATATTTTAGCAAAATGTCGAAGAATCAAATATTTTTGTACACCATCAAAAAAATAAAATTCGCATGAGTACCAATGCAGATAAGTTAAAGGCACTGAAACTAACAATCGATAAAATTGATAAAGACTTTGGCAAAGGCAGTGTAATGCTAATGAACGAAAAGGGTGCAGTAGCCCACGAAGTAATTAGCACAGGTTCTATTGGTTTAGATGCTGCATTGGGCATTGGTGGCTTGCCAAAGGGTAGAATTGTTGAAATTTA
>DMPB01000100.1:15185-15403 GCA_003456175.1 Chitinophagaceae bacterium
AAGGGTAGAATTGTTGAAATTTACGGCCCAGAAAGTTCTGGTAAAACTACTGTTGCAACACATGTAATTGCAGAAGCACAGAAAAAAGGTGGCATTTGCGCTATCATAGATGCCGAGCATGCTTTTGATAGCGTGTACGCACAAAAACTAGGTGTTGATGTTGATAATCTTTTGATTTCGCAGCCCGATTATGGCGAACAAGCCTTAGAAATTGCCGA
>DMPB01000100.1:15633-15821 GCA_003456175.1 Chitinophagaceae bacterium
GAACAAGCCTTAGAAATTGCCGACCGTTTGATATTGAGCGGCGCCCTAGATGTAGTGGTAATAGATTCTGTTGCAGCACTTGTGCCTAAGGGCGAATTAGAGGGCGAAATGGGTGATAGTAAAATGGGCTTACAGGCTCGCTTAATGAGCCAAGCCTTGCGTAAGCTTACTGCTACCATTAGCAAAAC
>DMPB01000100.1:16039-23818 GCA_003456175.1 Chitinophagaceae bacterium
ACTGCTACCATTAGCAAAACCAACACGGTATGTATTTTCATTAATCAATTGCGTGAAAAAATTGGCGTTATGTTTGGCAACCCCGAAACTACAACCGGCGGTAACGCTTTAAAATTCTACGCATCGGTACGTATAGATATTAGAAGAAGCCAGCAAATTAAAGATGGTGATGCTGCTATTGGTAACCGCGTAAAGGTAAAAGTGGTAAAGAATAAGGTAGCTCCACCGTTCCGCAGCGCCGAATTTGATATCATTTTCGGAGAAGGCATTAGCAAGGTGGGTGAAATTATTGATATGGGTGTGGAATTGGGTATTGTTCAAAAAAGTGGTAGCTGGTTTAGTTACGATGGCAATAAATTAGGGCAAGGTAGAGATGCTGTTAAAACCCTACTGAACGATAATCCGGAATTACAAGCAGCTATAGAAGCTAAAATTAGAGCCGCTATTATTGCTGCTCAGGGTACAGCCCTTCCAGCTGGTGAAGAGGGAGATGACTAATACATAATTTGTTCGGTACCTTACGGTAAATGAGGCAACAACGCTACAACATTTACCGTAAGGTTAAAATAATGCAAACGGGGCTGCTACGCAGCCCCGTTGTTGTTGGAAAAAAGCAAGTTGGTTGCTTGCAAAGGGTTTATGGTGCAAATTGTTGGAGTATAGGTTGTAACAAAGCAGGATCGCCTAATTGTTGATATAATTTTTGGTAATAAGTAGTGTCGATAGCAATGTATTTGGTTGCTTGATAGGCTTCAGTCCAACCGGCTTTAACGCTAGCTAAAGCAGCGGGATTGGTTTCGTGTAAGGCCAACAATGATTGTTGAATTTGTTGCTGCAAAGTTTTCGGTAACCGTTGATGCAACAACACAGGGCCAAGCGGAATTTCTGGGGAAAGCCAAAGCAGTTTCAGTTGTGCATCAATCGCAGCATCTTTAATCATATCAAAGTAAGTAGTGCTACCAATGGCTACTACATCGGCTTTATGCTGCAGCAATAGTTGTAAGGTAGTTGTATGATTACCGCCGTATTGAAAGTGCTGAAACTGCACTTCGGGATTTGTAATTCCAACTCCAGCAAGCTTTAATCGTGGCATTAAATTACCTGAGGTAGAACCTGCTGCTACCAAGGCCAAGCGAAGCGAACCTGCTTGCTTGGTTAAGGCTTCAATAGTAGCAATGTTATTGTTATACCTCGTAACAAAAGCTGTGGTATAGTTATTGGCTACTTGTGGTGGAACAGTTAAAACGGCGCAAGGCTGCGTTGGATTACGATGTGTGCTTTGTGTTAATAGCATGTAGCCAAAAGTGTTAATCAAAGCGATATCTACTTCATCGTGTTGTATAGCTTCTATTAGCGCTTGTACTGTAGGATAGCTTTTAACTTGCGTAGTTATACCTAATGTTGTTAAATGCTTTGCTAGCGGCGAAATATTATCGATACGAGTATTATTAGCATACTGGTATGTTGCGATGGTAATGTTTTGTGCTAGCGCTACTTGCATGAATGCAAGTACAAAGCAATTGCAGCAGCCAATGATTCTTAGCAATTTATTTGAAAATTTCATGCGTGTATTTTTGAATGAGCGCTTCAAAAGCAGCAGCTATGTTGCCTTTTAAGATACCTCCATGATAACAGATAAGTTGTTGAATTGGTAACATTGCTAGTTTTCGAACGCTGTTAAAAGCTGCTGCTATATTTAACGTAAACTGTGGATTTGCAATATCTAAAGTACTATCGGCGTTAATTACGATGGCATCGCCGGCAATAAGCGTTTCAGTTGCTTGTATGTAGTAGCTTGTATGCCCTTTTGTGTGGCCCGGTGTGGCAATGGCCATCAGTGTATTTTCAATAATGGTTTTATCGGCTACAGCATGTGTAATAGGCACTCGTTCAATGGCCTCCTGCGCTGCTATAAAACTTGCAGCCCACTGTTGTGTTGCGGCATCGGCGTGTTTTAAGGCTTGCAAATTGGTACGTGCTTGTATCAACCGTTCAGAAGGTACATCGCCTTGTAAGGCTGGTATTTCAAGCGTATGTGCATAAATGGCAGCCTGTGGTGCTAGGTTAGCAACGGCTGCCAAAGCTTCAATATGGTCTATATCATCGTGGGTAATGCAAATAGCTGTTAGTTGTTCGCGTTGCACCTTCATTTGCCGTAAGGCACTTAATAATTGAGGAAGCGTGGCGGTATAACCAACGTCTACCAAAATCAAAGACTTGCTTGTTTGAACTATTGTAGGATGAATGATTTCGGTGTGATTTCCTTGCGTAAATGTGAGCGGAACGCTTGTTACGGTTAGCATGTTAGAAGATGACATTTTATAATCTAAACCACATGCCAAACACAGTTTGTACCATAGTGGTATGGCTATCGGCAACCGAACCTACTGGATGGCAACAATCGGCCACCCGCGATTGCACTGCAAGGTATAACATGGTAACTACCACTACGGCTGCAGCTACAAATACTGTTGTACAGTAAAGCCTTTTAAATGATGTGGTAGACATAATGAATGGTTTAAGGTCATCAATTTGATACTGCAAAGCAACGCTAAGTACTATCGGAAATCAATCACATAAACATGTGAAGTTTCACCTTGCTAACTCTACATATTGTACGTATAAGCCTAGTGCGATATGCCATATGCTATAATGACCTAAACGTAATAGTAACGTAGCCCAAAATCCTTGATTTTTAAAATACATGGCTTGAATCAAATTCATTAAAAAACCACTTCCAAAAGCATAGCATACAAACCACCAAACACCATCAGGCCACTGTTCTAGCGGTTCTCTCAAGGCGGTAAGTACTGCAATAAGACTGAAAACAAACGTTTGCCAGCGAGTATGCACCCATTTTTGAATTCCCCATAAAGCCAACCCTAGCGGAATTAATCGGTAATACAATTCAACCTCTATGGCACCAGCAGTATATAAGAAAATGCTGTACGGAAATGGTTGCAAAAAAGGCGGTAAGCTATCGTAAGGTTGCGGGTGCAATATGCCTTTAATGATTAACACATCGGCTATACCAAAAGCTACACCAATTACAAAAGGCTTCCATAACCTTGCGGTAAATGTTGCTACATCGGGTAACCTTAATGTGTGTTGCCACCATAAAAAAGGTATTGCTGGTAGCAGCCAACACCATGTTGTGAACGACCACACGCGAAGCATGCTATTATCATTCACCCAATAATTACCGTAAACCACTGTTACCAATGGCAGTAGGAGTACACATGCAATAGCAACCATACGTTGAGTAACAAGCGGCATAAGAATATTTTTTGCAAACCAACCATTAAAATAAAGCAATAGCAATCACATAAGCATGTGATGGTGTGTACAAACACATTTACCGTAAGGTACTTATACACGTTTGAAAAACCACTTATTTCATGGCGATAAATTTGAATATGGTTAGAAAGTTATACATACCATTACTTGTGTGTTGTAGCATGATATTGCTATTTACAAGTTGTAGCAAGCGAGGTATCCCGTCAGAAAGCGAATACTATAGAGGTAAAAAGGTTCAAAAGGCAACTGGTAAAGCCAGTTACTACGCCGATAAATACGAAGGTCGCAAAACCGCAAGTGGCGAAGTATATCGTGGTAGCAAATTCACTGCAGCACACCGAACACTACCATTTGGTACTATTGTAACTGTACGTAACCTAAAAAATAACAAAACAGTGGTGGTTAAAATCAACGATCGTGGCCCTTTTGTAGCCGGTCGTATTATTGATTTAAGCAAAGCCGCCGCCCGTAAAATAGATATGATTAAAGATGGTGTAGTAAGCGTAGAAATTTTATACGTACCTATCAGGTAATTATGCCTTTGCTGGCTTACGCTGTTGAATCGCATACAACGATAATGCCACCACTAGTAAGCCAATAGCCACATGTGCTGCATTGTTCACCGCAATACTACCGGCCTCGCTTATTAGCTGCACACGCTTAGCAGCAATCCCCAAAAAGGCCCATATAAATACTATTGGCAACACATAATTATGCATGCGCCATAGTACCCACCAAGCAATAACCACACCAACGAATAACAGTGCAATGGTGTACCCTTGCGGTAAAAAACCAAGCAGGGGCTGCGAAAAATTAACCAAGTAGCACGACCAGTTAGCGATAGTGGCAATACAAATCCAACCCCAATAAATACTCAACGGTATCAATACCAGCCATAGTTGCTTAGTACTTGCACTTTTTAATTGTAATGGCACCTGTATGGCTATGTATGTTAAAGTAATGAGCTGCATAGTAATTAGTACCGCAGCAATGCCAATAGCATCGTTCACCCAAAACCAACTCCACAAAGCAGTTGCTATATTGTTAATAGCAAAAGCGTATCTCATTTGCCGCAAGGCAATGTTGCTTTCATGCGTTGTATTGTATTTGAAAGCACACCACAGTTGGTGTACAACCATGCTTATTAACCCGATATAAACAATACCCCAAATAGCAAACGTAAAACCTGCAGGCGTAAACAAAGTAGGATACTTACCGCTAATGCTCGATACCGAAGCATCGGCCAATACACCCGGTATGGCACTCATTTGAGATAATGTTAATGCTATGAAGAATGCAACCGCATTAACAACCGCTAATTTTTTTTGTGATGCCATAAAAGAAGGGTTTTACCGTTGAGCAAATTACCATTAAAACATCGATTAAATTGATGTGGTTACTTAGGTTTGCAGCAATGCCTACCATTACAGAACGTTTTATTGCCGGATTAGTTGCAACAACACCACTCGAAGCAGTGGCAGCGATCGCTGGTTTAATGAGCGTTTATTTTTCTCGTAAAGAACATATTCTGGTATATCCTATTGGTTTAGTGAATACTGTTGCATACGTATATCTATCGTTCAAATTTCACCTGCCAGGCGAAGCAACAGTTAACGCATATTACACTGTTATGAGTGTTTATGGCTGGTACCAATGGAGCCGCCGTAACGAACAACAGCAAGTAGTGCTTCATGTTACTCGAAGCAATGCTAAGCAATGGCTACAACAACTCGTATTTTTCGCCGCATGCTTTATCGTACTATTTGGGTGTATTAGTACATTTAAAACTTATTTTGCACAAGGTGCCTTGCCCTTGCCCGATGCCTTTGCAGCTGCAACTGCATTCACAGGTATGTGGCTCATGACACAAAAAAAAGTAGAAAGTTGGTATTGGTGGATACTTACCAATATCACAAGCATACCGCTCTATTTCACCAAAGGCTTGGTATTTACAAGCGTACAATATGCTATACTGTTGGTTATGGCAGTAATGGGTTGGTATAGCTGGTATAAAAAATCAAAGCATGCATAACATTGCAGTTATTGGCCCAGAAAGCACAGGCAAAAGCACCCTTTGCGAGCAACTAGCAAAGCATTACCAATGTTATTGGTGTACCGAATATGCCCGTAACTACCTCACTACATATGGGCAGCAATACAACTACGATACGCTGTTACACATTGCACAGGCACAGCAACAACAAATACGTGCCTTACGGCAAATGGCTAACGCAGCCAACCACCAACACTTTTTTGTAGACACAGAAATGCTGGTAATGCAAGTGTGGTGCGAATATGTGTTCGGTAATTGTCATGCTTATATTATTGAGCAAGCACAACAACAACAGTTTAGTATGTATTTACTTTGCAAGCCCGATATACCCTGGGTGCAAGATGGCTTGCGTGAATATCCGAACGAATTACAACGTGTAGAGCTGTTTCATTACTACAAAAGTATTTTAGAAGCACAACAGCTACCATTTGTAATCATAGACGGTAGTTACGAACAACGCCTCCCAAAAGCTATACAAGCGATAAATACACTTACGTAAATTTTGATGTACGCTAACAATAACACCACAGCTATCTTCGCAGCGTTATGACAGGAATAGACAGTGTTGTTATAGAAAAAGCAATTGTACATAAAGTAGGTAACCCCACCCGTGGCGAGCATTTGAAGCTATCGGCCAATGCACTTACCTTGAACGATGCCTTAGTACAAAGCATGTTGGTGAAATATTTCTTACATGCTTTTAACGAACATGAGCAATACCACTTCACCCATATTAGTGATGTTGCAATGAACGAGGTGTACAGCTTTGCTACAGCCATTTTTGAAGATGCAAATAGTTTCGAAGCGAATAGTGCTCTATTAGCACAATTTCTTTACAGCAAAAGCACCCACAATAAAGTAAAAGAAGGCGAACTATATGTAACCCTATTCAACGAAGTAATGCTCGATGGCAAAACATATAAAGCAGTTGGCTTATTCAAAAGCGAAACCAAAGAAACTTTCTTAAAAGTATTTCCCCACGGTAAAGGCTTTGAAGTAGCTGCCGATGAGGGCATTAATATTAACAAGCTCGATAAAGGTTGCTTAATCATCAATACCGAACCAGCCGATGGCTTTAGAGTATTAGCGATAGACAATACCAATAAAAACAATGATACCCGTTATTGGATAGATGATTTTTTACAAATACAACCCGTTGCCAACCAATATCACCATACCAAAGAACACCTACAACTCATTCGTTCCTTTGTAACCAACGAATACCCCGAACAATTTGAAGTACAAAAAACCGATCAAATTGAGTTAATGCAACGTAGCCTCGATTACTTTAAAACCAAAGAACAATTTTCTATACAAGAATTTGAACAAGAAGTGTTGCATCATGAGGCGGTGGTAGAGAGTTTTCAGCGTTTTAAACACAACTACCAACAAGCCAACGAAGTTGCATTAGATGATGATTTTGCCATACATGTTGCCGCTGTTAAAAAGCAGAGCAAAGTGTTTAAAAGTATTTTAAAGCTCGATAAAAATTTTCATGTGTACATACATGGTCGTCGCGATTTAATTGAAAAGGGATACGATGATATAAGTGGCAAGCACTATTATAAATTATATTTCGATGAAGAGGCTTAGTAACTTACGTTAATATCCATTTACGTAAGTTATAGAAGCGGTATCAATATAATGGGGCGGCCTGCGGCCGCCCCATTATATTAATACCCAACACCCTCCTACTTATTAATAAACTTCGGATGAATCAGGTTTTCTAAAGCATAAATCTCGTCCCATTTTTCTTGTGATATGAGCCTACGTTCAACTACTACAATTTCATGCACCGATTTGCCTGTTTGCAACGCTTCACCTGCAATACTTGCAGCTATTTCATAACCTAATAACGGGTTTAGTTGTGTTACAATACCAATGCTGTTCATCACCATATCTTTTGTTCTATCGGCATTCGCAGTAATACCTACAACACATTTGGTACGTAGCATATCGCAAGCACTAGTCATATACGCCAACGAGGTAAATAACGAAAAGCCAATAACAGGCTCCATTACATTTAACTGTAGCTGACCCGCCTCTGCAGCCATGGTAATGGTAAGGTCGGCACCAATTACATAAAAACAAGTTTGATTCACCGCCTCAGGTATTACCGGATTAACCTTACCAGGCATAATGCTGCTACCTGGTTGCATAGGTGGTAAGTTAATTTCATTAAAACCCGTACGCGGACCACTGCTCAACAATCGCAAATCATTACAAATTTTACTCAACTTAACTGCACAACGTTTCAAAGTACCACTTAACTGCACATACGCACCAGTATCGTAAGTGGCCTCAATTAAATCAACCGATAGCGTTACGTTAACACCACTAATAGCCGCTAAATGTGCAATACATTTTTGAGCATATCCTTCGGGGGCATTCACGCCAGTGCCAATAGCAGTAGCACCCATGTTAACCTC
>DMPB01000100.1:24050-29926 GCA_003456175.1 Chitinophagaceae bacterium
TCCATGTTAACCTCGGTAACCAATTGTTGTGCTTCACGCATGCGCTGTACATCTTCGCCGATGGTAGTTGCAAAAGCGTTAAACTCTTGCCCCAGCGTCATCGGAACGGCATCTTGCAATTGTGTACGCCCCATTTTTAGTACGCTGGCAAATACCTGCCCCTTCTTATAAAAAGCTTGCTGCAATGCTGCTAAAGCGGTTACAAAACCATTGATTTTAAAATACACAGCTAAGCGAAATGCCGTTGGGTAAGCATCGTTGGTACTTTGGCTACAGTTAACATCGTTATTAGGGTGCAGGTATTCGTATTGCCCTTTTTTGTAACCCATATACTCTAGGCCAATGTTGGCAATTACTTCATTCACATTCATATTGCAGCTTGTGCCTGCACCGCCTTGTATCATATCACTCACAAACTGATCTAGGTATTTTCCGGCAATCAGTTCATCGGCAGCAAAACAGATAGCATCTTTTTTAATAGCATCGAGCACACCACACTCGTAGTTGGCCAATGCTGCTGCTTTTTTAACCATAGCAAAGGCTTTGATGAACAAAGGTTCTTTGCTAATAGGTATGCCGGTGATGCTAAAATTTTCAAGTGCTCTTAGTGTTTGCACACCATAATACACTTCGTTAGAAAGTGTTCGGTCGCCTAAAAAGTCGTGTTCAATGCGGGTTGTTGTCATGGTCAAAAAATCGTTATTGTGAAAGGTTATGGTAAGTACCTTACGGTAAATGCGGCGCTACCACATTTACCGTAAGGTAGGTATAAAAGCGGTAAAAAATAATGTCGCAACGCTACGCGTTGCGACATGTATGTAATGTTAACTACATGTATTAGCCATTCATGCTAGCCAAAAACTCTTCGTTGCTTTTGGTGCCACGCATACGCTTGAGCAATTCGCTCATGGCTTCTTCGGTGTTCATATCGTTAATGTATAAACGTAAGATGTTCATGCGTTGTAATACTTCTTTTTCAAGGAGCAAATCATCGCGGCGAGTGCTGCTACCCACTAAATCAATCGCAGGGAAAATGCGTTTGTTGGCTAAGCGACGATCAAGCTGTAATTCCATGTTACCAGTACCTTTGAATTCTTCAAAAATCACTTCATCCATTTTACTACCTGTATCAATTAATGCGGTAGCCAGAATGGTAAGAGAACCTCCGTGTTCAATTTTACGGGCTGCACCAAAAAACTGTTTCGGTTTTTGCATGGCATTGGCTTCTACACCACCACTTAACACTTTACCGCTGCTTGGTGCTACTGTGTTGTGAGCACGTGCCAAACGCGTAATACTATCGAGTAATATCACTACATCGTGGCCACACTCTACCAAACGCTTAGCTTTTTGTAAGGCAATACTGCTTACTTTAACATGCTTTTCGGCCGGCTCGTCGAAGGTGCTAGCTAATACTTCGGCACGAACGCTACGTTCCATATCGGTAACTTCTTCGGGGCGTTCGTCGATGAGTACTACCATTAAATATACTTCGGGGTGGTTGGCCGCAATGGCATTAGCCACCTCTTTTAACAACATGGTTTTACCCACTTTAGGTTGCGCAACAATTAAGCCACGTTGGCCTTTACCAATAGGGGTAAATAGGTCCATAATACGTGTGCTGTAATTGTTGGGCGTTGTAAAGAGGTTTAATTTTTCGTATGGGAATAAGGGCGTGAGGTAATCGAAGGGTACGCGGTCGCGTACTTCTTCTGGTGTTTTGCCGTTAATATGATCTACTTTAAGTAATGCGAAATATTTTTCGCCTTCTTTCGGCGGACGAACAGTGCCCACAACGGTATCGCCTGTTTTTAAACCAAATAGTTTGATTTGGCTCGGACTTACATACACATCGTCGGGTGAAGAGAGGTAATTGTAATCGCTGCTGCGTAAGAAACCATAACCGTCGGGCATCATTTCTAATACACCTTCGGCTGGTATTACACCATCAAATTCAATGTTAAAAGCTGGTTCGCGGCGTGGCGGTGGTTGGTGGCGGGGTTGAAAGGGTTCTCTTTCGCGTTGTTGCTGTGGCGGTGGCGGCGGAGTTACTGTTGTTATCTCTGTTGTGTTGGTTGCAGGCTTAGTAGTAATCCCTTCGCCCATTTCAATAGCATCGATATCATCGTCGTTGCCATCTTCATCTTCACTGGTTAAGGTTAGGCCATCGGGCACACCTTCTGGTTCTGGTGTGCTGTTGAAAAGTGTGCTGGCAAAGGCAAGCATTTCTTCATCGGTACGTTCGCGGTGTGCTGGCTTAGGTGCTTGAACATTCGCATTGGGCGATGGTGTTGTAGCAGCTGCTTCTTTAACAGTATTCGATTCTTGTTTGGCGGGCTTTCTGCCACGTTTATTGTTTTGCGGAGCAGCTTCTTCTCTTTGTTTGGCTGCTTTAGCCGGCTTTTCAGTAGTGGCTTGTTCGCTATTGGTATTGCCATTGTTATCGTGAGCTGGGTCGCTCATTACAATGGCTTCTTCTGTTGCGTTGGCAGTACTCGTTTTAATAAGCTTGCGCTTGCGGGTGCGGCCATTGTTGGCATCGGCTGCATTGCTACCACCTGAAGCGATAGCTTGCTTATCGAGAATTTTATAAATAAGATCTTGCTTTTGTAATTTCAAAGCATTGGGAATGGCCATTTGCAGGGCAATATCCATGAGTTGCTCCTGTGGCATGTCGTTCAGTTGCAGAATGTCGTACGTTGTGGTCATCAAATAAGTATGTGTAATTATCGTTAGATAAGTTGCTTTGTTACAGCGCTACAGCATTTGCCGTAAGGCATACATGAAACAAAGTGTTGAAAATTTTAGCTTGATACGATTGAAGAAAACTCGGGTAGGAAATACGCGTTAGATAACGGTACTGCTCGTTTTCTACGTGCAATAATAGGATTTTTTTTCCAAGAAAAATTTTTTACCGTAAGGTGCTCATTCTGCTTTTCCGACTTGCTTTAATTCGATGGTGCGTGTTGGATAGGCAAACTGAATGTTATTTTTATTAAATATTTCTATAATAGCAAGGTAAACTTTATGTTGTGTTTCGACCATTAGTTTAAAGTCGGGGTCTTCCATAAAGTACACCGTTTCGAAATTAATGCTTGAATCGGCGAGTGCTCGTAGGTGGCAACGATCGAAAGTAGCATGTAGTTGTTGTACTATAATATCTTCAATAAGGGTTGGTATGGTTTGTAAGGTTTCATGCGAAGTTTGATAGGTTACACTTACGGTAAATACAACACGCCTACGCTCTAATCGTTTAAAATTTTGGATGGTTGATTTCACCATTTCGGCATTGGGAATAACGAGTTGTTGCCCATCTACACTACGAACATGCGATGTTTTGATACCAATTTTTTCTACGGTTCCTATGTTGCCATTGATGGTAACAGCATCGCCAACTTCGAAGGGTTTATCAAAGAAAATAACGAGGTAGCTGAATAAATCGGCAAATATGTTTTGTGTTGCTAATGCAATGGCAATACCGCCTATACCTAAGCCGGTAAGTGCTGCACCAACATTAACACCCAAGTTAGAAATAAATAATAAAAAACCTATTACCCATACAATGCCTTTTATAATGAGTAACATACTGGTTACTTGGGTAATACGTTGCTCGCTTTCGCCTTTGTGGCGCATGTATAACACTAGCGAATGGTGTAAAGAATGGTTCACAATACGTACCGCATAATACACCCATACTATAAATATTAGCGTATCAATAGTTTTATCGAGCGCTGCCGGCATACGTAGCCGGTTAATAAGCAAATAGTTGATGGTTAAATAACCGAGCGGTACAATAAACTTATCAATAGCGCTTACCAACACATCATCGAGCTCATTGGTGGTTTTGGCGGTGAATTTTTTGAGGTAGGTAATTACAAACGATTTCAGTAAATGCAGTAACAGTCCAATCAACAGTAAGCCTGTTAATACTAACAGATAATCTAGTATGGTATTACCATAATATACTTGTTGTAACCACCGAAGCATATGTATTACTAATTTATTACCTCACTACAAGTTGTGTGCCTTATTTACTACTTGGCGAATCATACCATCGAGTTCATGCGTACTTTCTTTGAGCAGTACCCACAAATCTTCCGGTACATCTTTATGCTTGCCTTCTAATTCCAATACTTGAACTAAACCCAAGATATTGGCCAAGGGGCGGCGTATTTCATGACTTTGAATTTTGGCAATTTCTCTTAATGCAGCATTCTGTTGTTGGATTTTTAACTCATGCTCTTTTTGACTAGTAATATTACTAGCAGCAATTACAAAGCCAACATAACTGCCTTTAGTATCGTAGGCTGGGTAGTAGCGGCGGCTAAACCAAACACTACCACCATCAGGATAGGTGAGTTTATGTTCATAATTAACTACCTCTCCCGATGCTGCCATTTGTTCTACATGAGCAATACCAATACTACGAGCCGGCTCATTAAAGTAGTTTCTGATATCATCACCAATATGATAGAACCTACCTGTCAATCGATAAATATGTGCTTGAGCAGCGTTATTTACATACTCAATCGTATAATCGGGGCGTAACAACACAATGGTATTATCGGTACTATTAATAATACTTTGCAACATGTTTTTGCTTTCGGCCAATAGTTGCTTTTGTGCTTGTAGTTCCGATACATCTTTAGAAATGCCAACAATGTATTGTGGCACTCCAGCAGCATTACGAACAACAAAGGCCTCACTCATTACATACAACTCGTTATTGCCTATTCGCAAATGTTCTTCGTACGTAATACCATTTTGTTGTTGCAAGCAAGCTTCAAAACGCTTACGAATATCTTGTATGGTGTATGCCGGAATAAACTCGCCAATTTCTTTTCCTATAATATCTTTTACCGCAAGGTTAAAGCGGTTTTGATAAGCTTCATTCACATAACGCAACACTAAGTTTTCTGCGTTGCCATTCGCTTCTACCGATAAAATAAAAACAGCATCCCTCGTTTGTTCAACCAAGGTCTGATACAATTTTTGATGTATTTCTAACTCAGGGGGCATTTGCTACGCTTGTTTCGTTTTCTAACTGCGTGAATATAGGAGGTTTTCGCAGCCCTTGTCAATTTGTACTCCACAATATGCCGTTATCTTTGTGTTTAAATTATCGATGTTATATTTAATAAGCAAGCATGTTTAACAAAAGAACCAAAATAAAAACAGTGCTAAGTACCGAGGCCAGTGAGCAACAAATTACCGTAATGGGTTGGGTACGTAGTTTTAGAAATAATCAATTCCTTGCGGTAAATGATGGAAGCACCATACACAACCTACAAGTAGTATTACCACTAGGCTCGCAACCAGAAGAAACTTTAAAACGGCTCACCACCAGTGCCGCCGTTAAAGCCACAGGCAAACTTATTGCCAGCTTAGGTAAGGGCCAATCGGTAGAGTTAGTAGCAGAAAACCTCGAAATTTTAGGCGATAGCGACGGCGAAAAGTATCCGCTACAACCTAAAAAACACAGCCTTGAATTTTTGAGAGAAAAAGCACACTTACGCTTTCGTACCAATACATTTAGTGCTGTATTTCGTGTACGCAACGCTGTTGCCTTTGCCATACATCAGTTTTTTCAAGAACGTGGTTTTGTGTATTTACACACACCTATCATTACCGCTAGCGATGCAGAAGGTGCAGGAGAAATGTTCCGTGTAACAACACTTCCACTCAATGGTACCGCACCTCGCAACGAACATGGCGATATTGACTTTAAGGAAGACTTTTTTGGTAGAAGTACCAACCTTACCGTAAGCGGACAGCTTGAGGGTGAGCTTGGCGCCACTGCCTTAGGCGAAATTTATACCTTCGGCCCTACTTTCAGAGCCGAAAACAGTAATACCACCCGACACTTAGCCGAATTT
>DMPB01000100.1:30155-35366 GCA_003456175.1 Chitinophagaceae bacterium
TCCCGTCACTTGGCAGAATTTTGGATGATCGAACCAGAAATGGCTTTCTGCGATTTAGAAGATAATATGAACTTAGCCGAGGCGTTCATAAAGTATATTATACAGTACGCTATGGAACATTGCGAGGCCGATTTAGCCTTTTTGCACCAACGCCTCGCCGAAGAAGAAAAAAGCTTACCGCAAGACAAGCGCAGCGAACTTGGCTTACTCGATAAACTCAACTTCGTACTCAACAACAACTTTGAACGTATCACATACACCGAAGCCATTGATATTCTCTTACAAAGCCCCGCTTACAAGAAAAAGAAATTTCAGTACGATGTTGCTTGGGGTATTGATATGCAGAGCGAACACGAACGCTACTTGGTAGAAAAACACTTTAAAAAACCAGTAATTGTAACCAACTATCCTAAAGCCATTAAAGCATTCTACATGCGGCAAGATGATGGCTGTGCCGAAGGCCGCGAAACAGTTGCCGCAATGGATATTTTAGCACCTGGCATCGGCGAAATTGTAGGCGGTAGCCAACGCGAAGAACGCTTAGAAAAACTTGAAACACGCATGCAAGAAATGGGCATACCTACAGAAGAGTTGTTCTGGTATTTAGATACCCGCCGCTTTGGTACCGTGCCACATGCTGGTTTCGGTTTAGGTTTTGAACGTATGGTACAATTTATTACAGGTATGTCGAACATTAGAGATGTTATTCCTTTTGCTAGAACACCTAAAAACTGTGAGTTTTAAAACGCAATACCACAACAAAGCCGATGCTCGTAAGCATCGGCTTTGTTATTAGGGGCTATCAACTTTTTACCGTAAGGTGTACATAAGTTCCCGCTGTTACGGGCTACGCTTTGCTTCGGTGCTACGCACTACCCCTACACATCGGGCAGCCCATGGGCAGTAGTATAAGTATCAACATTTACTGTAAAGTAATAAGAGTAACTTACTTTGCAGTATGTTCAAGTTAAGCACCATTATAGGAAGTACCGTTTTGTTACTCGCTAGTTGCAGCAGCAATACTACTACTCATACGCCGGCTCCTTTAAACGCAGATGGGGTTTTTAAAAAATTCAGCAAAGGCGTGGTAATGATTGAAAGTGAGAGCTATTACAAGATTGTTTTCAGCAATGGCAAAACAGCCTACTTCAATGAGCCAAACGCTGATTATTTGCAGCTAGATTTTAATGAGGCTAACGTTGCTGCAAAAGCCGAAACACATTACGGTACAGGCTTTTTTGTTGGTAGCAAAGGATTGATTGCTACCAATTTTCATGTAGTTGCGCCTTTACCACAACTGCTATCAGATGTTGATGATATAAGTAAGCGGCTGCCAAGCCTACTACTAGAACAGCGTGACGATGAAGTACAGCTACTCGAACATCATATTAATGATTATAAGGAGCGTTTTGCTACCGATAGCAATTTTATCGTAACAAATGTTCCGGAGGCTATTTGGAGCACCATGCGGCAGAAGAGTACCACTACCACCGATAGTACTGCAGTGGCTGTTTACGACGATGAACCAAACGTTCTTTCGCAAACTGCATTACAGCACACCATTGATTCAATGGTTGCCTTAATACAAACTATTGAAGTACAGGCAAGGGAAAGTGGAAGCATTAGCCTTGTTACAAAAGCACTACGTGTTACACTAGATGCAAGCACCTTGAATGAACAAACCTATAGTGCTCATATACACAGCTTAACACGCAATAAAGAGGTTGATTTAGCTATCATTCAACTAGATCAAACTAGCATTCCAGATGGTGCAGTATGTATTGATCAATTTAATGTTTCTGATACTACCTATGGCCGACCATTGAAGGCTTCAGAAATTATTGCAACTACGAGTCCGCTATTTTTATTAGGCTACAACCATGGGCCTTCAGTTGCAAAAACCACGAGAGGTATCAAAGTGCAGCTTACCAAGGGCGAAGCAACGCAAGAAAGTGATGATTATAGAGTATTGTATAGTATTCCTACGCTTCCGGGTAGTAGTGGTGGCCCTGTATTTGATACACTTGGCAGGTTGGTTGCAATCAATTATTGTGGCCTTCGTGTTAGTGATAATTTTAACTACGGTATTATTTCGCAGCATTTAGATGACTTGTTGCACACGGCACCCAATTTAAAAGTGCCTTTGTAAATATTGTGTATTTACCGTAAGGATAGTCATTAATACAGATGGGGTTCGGCGAAGCCGAACCCCATCTGTATTATCAGTATACCTATAACGCTGTTATAAAATAGTAACGGTGCCTTTATATACCACTTGCTTATCAGTAGCATTGGTAATGGTTAAGTAGTATACACCACTTGCAACATTGCCTACAGGTACAGTTACACTTACACCATTACGTAAGCCCATGTTTTGTTGATATACTACCTTACCCGATGCATTGTGCAACATAATTTGAGCAGCAGGGTAATTACCATTGCTCATGATATAGAACACATCTTTAGCTGGTTGAGGGTACACTTGCATGGCTGTATTAACCTCTGTAAAGTTGATAGCAACAATACGACTATAGCTAGTACGTGTACGCTCATCGGTACGCAAGCGATAGTAGTAAGTACCTGCTGTAAATATTTTAGTATCAACTACTTGGTATTTACTTTGTTGTGCAGTATTACGCGGCTGCGCAGTACCCACTATTGTTACCTCGCTAAAATTAGCATCGGTACTACGCTCTACTACAAACTGTGTTAACTCACTTTCAAAGGCCGTTTCCCATGTAAGTAGTGCTTGCTGCTTGTTTTGCTTTTGCCCGCTAAAGTGTAATAACTGTAAAGGCAACGCACAAGTAGCATTAGATAGGTTAATATGCGATTGTGGTAACGAACGCCGACCACGCATACCACCTACACGAGCACGTACGGCTAATAACTCTTCTGCACCTGTAACTATACCACTCACCAAAATTGTTGGTGAAGTGCTGGTTGCCACTTGCTCCATAAAGCGATCGCCAAGCTTTATAACATCATATGCTGTAGCACCGGGTACTGGGGCTACTTCAACAGTAGAAGTACCTGCACAAGTAGCAGTAATATTATTGATAGTTGGAACACCTACGATAGCAAATACCGTATCGCTTTCAGAGGTAATACCGTCGCGGGCAATACGAACACGAACCCTTGCACTACCTGTGGTAATGCTAGGTACTGTCCAATCGAAATGACGTGTACTACTACTTAAGTTTGAGGTAATAGGTAGCCAGGTAGCACCGTCGGTGGTATAATCGAGTGCGAAAGTGGCCGATACAGCACTTGCATCCCAACGGATACGCTGCAACTCACCAGGTACAAAACTTTCACCACCGAACGGATATACCAAACGAACATTATTGTTGTAATAGTATTCTATAACCACAAAATAAGTTTGCGGACCATCAGTAATTGACTCTCCCCTAACACTTAAGGTATAATTACCAGCAGCAGGATTATCGAGCTGTACTTGTTCTACGTTGTTGATATTGTCGGTTACAAATTCGCTACCTACTACAGCGGGCGCCGCACAACTAAAAGCTGTAGGAATAAGACCTGCATCCATAATCCACGGGTGGTACACGGTACTTCCGCCCGCGTTTGTTACACGTGTATTAATATTGTTCACCAACGCTACGGCTGCACCGCTAAAGGCTTCCGGATCTACCCAGTAAGTCATAATTTTAGCAGTTGCTACGTTCGCAGGAACGTTAATGTTATGTGTTACCGTTTGACCTTGTGTTACCGTACCACTTAAATAACGATTTTGTTCAATACATTCTACTGCTCGCAACGTATTGATTCTTCCCCAACCAAATGTAAAATCTGGACCAGGGTTGCCAAGATCATCGGCAGTATTTAAAGCAATGGCTTTAATTAAACCAGCATTAGGATCGTTACCATTATTACGCAAGCGAAATGCTTGGTACAATACAGCAAGATTACCTGTAACAGCCGGACATGCCATAGAGGTTCCGCTTAAAAGCGTATATAAGTTACTGGGCTGTGTAGAATTAACATTGGTGCCAACAGCAGCAATATCGGGCTTAATTCGGCCATCAGGTGTAGGGCCTTTACTACTTGTACCGGCAATAGCATCGGTTTTAGTAACGTTAGCCACTGCCATACTATTTTTAGAAGCTTTTAACCCTCCGGTAATTGTTCTCCAGCCACCGCTAATACCACCACAAGTCTCTCCACCTGAATTACCAGCAGAATGCACATGCATTAATGCAGGGTAGGTTCTTAATTGAATATCATGGTTACGTGCATCGGTATTGTAGCCTGCGTTGCACGATTGGCCTAACGAATGTGATGTTAAACGCACATTGTTAAACGTGTATATGTTCGGTATTTGATTTAAATCGTTGTAGTTATCGTACACTCGCAGGGTTGCGCCAGGGGCATTACCCACTACGGTTGGGTTCCAATTGCCAGCACCTGTAATAATACCAGCAACGTGATCGCCATGGCTTCCACTATTACCGATGGCATTCACTTCAATACGGCCAGCAAAATCAACATGCGGACCAACAAATCCATCGTCGCCCATCGTAATTACAACACCGCTGCCATTTAATTTTCGTCCGCGTACAAAATTATCACTCGTATTAACATTAGTATTTCTGTGTGCGGTAGTTGCTTGAATATCTTCTATTGTTGCAGGGGCGGAAATAGGCTCAATATAATGCACTAGAGGGTGCTTAGCTAACAACTCAATGTTACGCATAGATACTTCTGCCTCAATAGCATCGGCAGCAGTTGCAGCAGTATATTTAAATTCAGGTACCCATTGCTGTAAAGCTTGTACAGCTTGCGTAGTAGCAACACTTTTATCAATTACCACTGTAACCTTACGGATGGTATCGTTAAGTACAGCCCACTGAATGCTGCTTGCATCTCTAAGTGTAGGGTCTATTTTGGCATAGCTCACAGGTGCCATTACGCTATATACTTGCCATTGTGCCAAACGCTGATAATCACTGAATGTTGCAGGAATAGTAGCGATATAGGTATTGTTAGGTACATACTGCAAAAGGCGTATACCAGCCGCCGCCAACGCTTGCTTTGTTGCATCTGTGGGTATTTGGTTAAACTGTAACCATACATGATAGTTACCCTCGTACAAGCACGCTTGAAAACTAGTCGAACTATTACCCGGATGCAACTGCGGTTGTGTATTAACGAACTCTCCCGTTTTCAACCGCACTTTTACTTGTCCAT
>DMPB01000100.1:35592-36070 GCA_003456175.1 Chitinophagaceae bacterium
CAACCGCACTTTTACTTGTCCATAAGAAGTGCTGCCCATTAAAGTAGCAGCAACGAAAAGTAGAAATAACTTCCGCATTCAATAACGTTTAAAAAAGTAGTAGAAAAAAGCGTTTCAATTTATTGAAATAACAGTTGTTAGCCAAAACAGTAGATAAAATTCACATCATCTTTAACTGCTGATACATTTTCCTTACGGTAAATGTCAAAGTTTCTACACCATTTACCGCAAGGTTATGGTACTAAAAAAGGCAGCTAATAGCTGCCTTAATATTCTGTAACATGACGCCTTAGCTCACCAATACTTCGCCCGACATTTCGGGTGGTATTGGCAAGTTCATGAGATGTAAAATGGTGGGGGCAATATCGCCTAACTTACCCGCCTTCACTTGTGTTACAGTATTACTACCAATAACAAATAGTGGTACAAGATTTAATGAGTGTTGTGTGTTCGGACTACCATCGTCGTTCACCATAAT
>DMPB01000100.1:36259-40593 GCA_003456175.1 Chitinophagaceae bacterium
CTTACCATCGTCGTTCACCATAAAATCGGCGTTACCGTGATCGGCAGTAAGCAAAATGGTATAGCCATGTGCTAGGCCTGCTGTTACCACACGCTGCACACAAGCGTCTACCGTTTCAACAGCTTTCACAACAGCACTAAATACACCCGTATGGCCCACCATATCGGCGTTAGCAAAGTTCAAACAAATGAAGTCGGCTGCTTCGGCTTCTATTTTAGGAACCAACGTATCTGTAATACCTTGAGCACTCATTTCGGGTTGCAAATCGTAAGTGGCCACCTTCGGACTAGCCACAATTAGGCGTTCTTCACCATCGAAAGGCTGCTCTCTACCGCCACTAAAAAAGAAGGTTACGTGCGGATATTTTTCTGTTTCGGCAATACGAATTTGCGTTTTGCCATGTGCTGCCAACACCTCTCCAAGTGTATTGTTAAGGTTATCGGTTTCAAAAATTACGTGTACGTTATTAAATGTTTTATCGTACTCCGTCATAGTGGTGTAATGCAGTTCAAGAGGCTGCATTTGCTGCTCAGGAAATGCCTTTTGCGTAAGCACTTCGGTAATTTCGCGGCAACGATCGGTTCTAAAGTTGAAACAAATCACGGCATCGCCATTGGCAATAGTACCTTTACCTTGCGGTAAATGTTTGTTCACAATAGGTTTAATGAACTCATCGGTTACACCAGCTTCGTAGCTAGCTGTAATACTAGCAAGAAGGTCGCTACTAGCTTCTCCTACACCATGTACTAACGCATCGTAAGCAAGCTTTACACGCTCCCAACGCTTATCTCTATCCATTGCATAGTATCTTCCGGTAATAGAAGCAATGGTACCTACACTTTGTTGTAAGTGTTGTTGTAGTTGGTCTATGAAACCGTAACCGCTTTTAGGATCGCAATCGCGGCCATCGGTAAATGCGTGGATGTATACTTCTGTTAAGCCTGCAGCCTTACAAGCATCGGTAATAGCCATTACATGATGTAGGTGGCTATGTACACCGCCATCGCTTACCAAGCCAATTAAGTGTAATGGCTTGTTGTTTGTTTTAGCGTAGGCAATAGCTTGTTGCAAGCTACTGTTTGCTGCAAATGAGCCATTACGAATGGCTACATTAATACGTTGCAATTCTTGATACACAATACGCCCCGCCCCTAAATTCAGGTGACCAACTTCACTGTTGCCCATTTGCCCATCGGGAAGGCCTACGGCTTCGCCACAGGTTACCAACGTAGCATTTGGATATTGGTGATATAAGCTATCTACAAAAGGGGTATTCGCTTGCTGTATGGCATCGGCGTTGGTTACCTTGCCTAAGCCCCAGCCATCCATAATGATTAAAATGGTTTTCTTACTCATGTGGGTAAAGATAAATGCAAAATGCTGTTGCTGTTGCGAATCGCATTTACCGTAAGGTAGATAGCAAAAAATACGGGTCGCCTTTGGCGACCCGTACCCTTTCATAGATTAGTCATTTCAAATACAGCCTTTAAGACTATGATTCGTTTTGTTTCGCTGCTTTTTAATGCTTAATCTTTATGATCTGAAGGTGATTGTGGTGGTTTGTTGCCGCCATTACCACCTGGCTTATTACCCTGTGGACGGCCGCTTTGTGGTGGTCTTTTATGCGGACCGTTATGCGGTGGCCTGCCACCACCTTGACCACCTTGCTGTGGCCGTTGTTGCGGTGGTCGCTGTTCGTTTCGTGGCGGTTGTGGCTTACCACCATCTTGATTGCCTTGTGGCGGCCTATTACCCATAGGCTGACCGGGCTTGTTGTTAGGACGAGGCTGTTGTTGGCGCTGCTGTACATGCTGGCCACGACGCTCTTCGTTGCGCTTACGCTGTTGGGTACGCTCTAGGCTACGCAGGCTTATTTGTCCGACTACATCTACAAACTGCGGCTCTATTGCTTTAGGCTTGCCACCCACCAATTCAACCGCACCGAGTTCGTCGGGTTGTTGGCCTTGGCGGTTAAGCATGCGTATTTCGCGAACCCTTTCAATGGTAAGGGGATACTGCTTGTTATTATCGGGCAGTATGTACCACATGAGGTTCTTGAAAATATCTTTTTTTATTAGGATGGCTCTACCACGTTGTACTTCTAATACTTCGGCATCGTTCGGGAAGTGTTGAAGTGCATCAAGGTAAGTATCGAGCTCGTAGTTTAAACAGCATTTTAAGCGGCCACATTGCCCGCTCAACTTAGTTTGGTTAATACTTAAATTCTGGTAACGTGCTGCTGTGGTATTTACACTTTTGAAATCGTGTAGCCATGTACTACAGCATAACTCTCGGCCGCAACTGCCAATTCCACCTACTTTGGCTGCTTCTTGGCGGATGCCAATTTGCCGCATTTCAACTTTTAGCTTGAAATCGCCGGCAAAAATTTTAATCATTTCTCTAAAATCTACCCGATCATCGGCGGTATAAAAGAAAGTAGCTTTTTTGCCATCGGCCTGAATTTCTACCTCACTTAACTTCATTTGTAAGTTTAGCTGGCGAGCTATGGCTCGGCTACGTGCAAGCACTTCTTGCTCTCTGCTTTTCTGATACTGGTAGCTTTCAATATCTTTCTCATGGCTGCGACGAAGTATTTTTTTCATTTCGGGGCTATCTTCTGCAACGCCCATTTTCTTCATTTGTAACCTTACTAATTCGCCAGTAAGGCTTACTTCGCCAACATCGTAACCACTTACACCTTCTACGGTAACCAAATCTCCTTTTTCAAAGTATTGGAGTGTGGTATTTCTGAAAAACTCTTTACGGCTACCCTGCTTGAACGATACTTCTATTACCCTACAGTTACTTTCAGGATCACTAAAGGGCAAATTACGAAGCCAATCGTGCACATTCATTCTGTTACAACCACCGCTGCTGCAACCGCCGTTGCTTTTACAGCCCGATGGTTTGCCATCGGCACCTTTGGTGCCACAACTTCCACAACCCATGCTATCTCAATTTTTCGTTGATGGTAAATGTATTGGCGACGCTATACGATAAGATATGATTGTAACGAGCTGTATGCAAGCAAGTAGCTTGTGTTGTGTCACTCACTTCAACACCTGTGCTACTATGAGCAAGCAGGCGTACCATAATTATACGGCACAGCTAATAACTTAAGCTGTGTTGGGTATATATATTGAGGCAACAAACGATTGTTGCTGCCATAAAATACAAAAGTTCAAGTGTGCGACGCAACGGCAGTTGCCAATTGTACTTACTGCCGATACCATCTTATATATATTGTCGGGCTGCCCAACGGGCAGTTACGTCAAAAATAGGCAAAACCCTCGGTTTTACTAATGCTTGTTGGTATTTGTAGGCTTGGTGGAGATTATTAACATGCTTACACGGCAGTAATAAACTGTTTTTCATGCACGATATGCCGCATTTTAATGCTTAGGGCATGAAATAACATTTTACTATTAGCATTACGCTCAACGTAATAAGCGGCCTTATCGAGTTCTTCTACAATTGCTTGTAACTGATAAAAACCAATCATTCGATGTATGCGGTGTGCTAGTTCGCGTTCGGCATCGGCCATAGGTACGGCAGCGTCGCCTAAAATGCGTAAGCGTAACGATTGTGCCAGTAGGTGATTGAAAAATTGTAAGAACTGTTTTTGTTTTTCGCGGCCAAGCTTATTCATTTCATCTACCCATTTAACCTCTGCGGCAGGGCCTTGTCGTAAAGATGCGTTTAGGCAATCTCTTACCAGCGCCAGCCAATCGTCGCCAGCATGGGCAATTTGTTGCAGGGCTTCGCGGTAGTTGCCATCGCAAATGTTCGCTACCTGAAGTGCTAATTCGGGTGCTGTTTGGTTGCGCTGTACAAGTGCATCGGCCACTTCTTGTGGATGCAGGGTGGGCACTTTAATGAGTTGGCAACGACTTCGGATGGTTAATAATATTTGCTCTTCATTTTCGGCAACGAGCAGAAAAATAGTATTAGGTGGTGGCTCTTCTATGAGTTTAAGTAGCTTGTTGCCCATATTGCCGAGGTACTCGGGCATCCAAAGCACCAATACCTTGTATCTGCTTTCGTAGGCTTTCAAACTTAGCTTACGGCTAATTTCATCGCACTCGCGGCCAGTAATATTACCTTGTTTGTTTTCGGCGTTGATGCTTTGTAGCCAATCGTAGGCATTTCCGTAAGGGAACTGTTGGAAAAAGCTGCGGAAATCGGCTATAAAATCGTTGCTTACAGGTTGTTCGCCACTTTTTTTGGAAATAACCGGAAAGCTAAAATGCAAATCGGGGTGTTGCAACGCTGCTGCTCTAGCATAAGCGGGTTGTGCTGCAATATCGTTCGGATGAATGAAGGCCGATACCTCG
>DMPB01000092.1:0-2561 GCA_003456175.1 Chitinophagaceae bacterium
AGTTACAATGGTTGCAAATGCTGGTGTTTGATACTTTTTATGTACCTGAGCAAATTTTTTGGGTAACAATCCGTCGCGGCTCATACTCATCCAAATACGCGGTTGCCCCAATTGAAATACTAACATTACGCTTGTTGTGGCCACTACGGCACTTATGCTGATGATATAACCAATCCAGTCTAAATCAATTTTTTCAAATACATATGCCAACGGGTCGTTCACGTTCAACTCTTTGTAATGAACCATGCCCGTTAACACTAATGCAATTAGAATGTACAATACCGTGCAAATGATAAGCGAATAAATCATGCCTTTGGGCATATCGCGTTGCGGATTTTCGCATTCTTCGGCAGTAGTACTAATCGCATCAAAACCAATATAAGCATAGAATACAGCAGATACACCAGCTAAAACGCCACCAAAACCATTGGGCAAAAAAGGTGACCAATTTTCGGGCTTCACATAAAAAAAGCCAAGTATAATTACCAGTACAATAACGGCTAGTTTAAAAATCACCATGAAGTTGGTTGTTTTCTTACTTTCTTTTATGCCGATATAAGCCAATAAAGTAATGAACACCACAATGAGAAATGCAGGCAGGTTCATAAAAATGCGAATACCGCCAATGGTTGGTGCGGCAAGGTTTAAATCGAGGGCTTTTTTAAGTGCTGGATCTAGCAGATGGATTGGTGCTGTTTGTAAAGCTGCTTTAGCTTTTTCTACTTGGGCTGCTTGCGTAAAAGGATCTACCAATAACCACTCTGGAAGGTTAATGCCTAAACCACGTAACAAATTATCGAAGTAACCACTCCAGCTAATGGCAACCACAATGTTACCAATAGCATATTCTAAAATTAAAGCCCAACCAATAATCCATGCTATTAGTTCTCCAAAGCTAACATAGGCATAAGTATAGGCACTACCTGCAATAGGCACCCTACTGGCAAATTCTGCATAGCACAGAGCACAAAAGCCACATGTAATAGCCGTAATTACAAACAAGAACGCTATACCAGGGCCACCATTACTTGCTGCTGTTCCAATAGTGCTAAAAATACCTGCACCAATAACCGCAGCAATTCCCATAAATGTGAGGTCGCGAACCTTAAGCACTTTATGCATACCACCGCCATGGCCATCGGTATGACCTGCTTCAAATTCGGCCTGAATATGTTCGAGTGATTTTTTTCTGAATAACGACATATAATTCGGTTAGTAAGTTCGCTAAAAAAATAATTTGTGTAAAGGCATTACACATCACGTTGAATGAGGTAAGCCGCCAATTCTAATAGCGGTTGTTTTCTGTTTTTAACTACAGCAACAGCTTCTAAATGGCTCATAGCCTCATTCAAATAAGTTTGCTTTAAATCTAATGCCCACGATTGAACACCACATGCGGTAAATACGTCGAGCATACGAGGCACTTTATCGGCAGGGTTTTCAGTCATTAATTGGGTCATCTCAGCTTTTTGTTCGGCCGTTGCCACTTCGAGTGCATGCAGCATCAAAAAGGTTTTTTTATTCTGCTTTATATCGCCACCAACTTCTTTACCAAACTTGCTGGGGTCCCCAAAGGCGTCTAAGTAATCGTCTTGTATTTGAAAAGCTATACCTAAATTTCTACCAAACTCGTATAGGTGTTGCACGTTACCTTCACTAGCACCGCCCAAAATAGCCCCCATCGCTAAGCTTGCTGCTAATAGTACCGATGTTTTCAGTTCTATCATGTGCAAGTATTCTGGCAGGGTAACAGTTGTTCTACTTTCAAAATCCATATCCATTTGTTGCCCTTCACATACTTCTTTAGCCGTTTTATTGAATAGTTGCAAAATGGCGGGTAAGTGCGTTACATCAATTTTCGTAAGGTATTCGTAAGCTACAATAAGCATCACATCGCCGCTTAATATAGCAGTGTTTTCACCATATTTATGATGCACCGTGGGTAAGCCTCTACGAAGCGAGGCCTTGTCCATAATGTCGTCATGTATTAAAGTGAAATTGTGAAATAACTCAATGGCTGTTCCCACCTTCCAAGCATCGGCACTGATATCATCAAAAAGTTCATTGCCCATTAAACACATCACCGGACGAATACGCTTGCCACCAAGGCCCAGAAAATAATTACCCGGCTCGTACAAGGTTACAGGCGTATTGGGGAAATGTGGTTGTTGAAAATAGTCGTTAAATGCTTTTGCTAAAGCCGTAAAAGATTGCATGCACATGTTTTTGGCGTGGGCAAAATAAGAAAGTTCGGGCAATGCTTCGCTGTAAAAGCGGCAAATGGTACACTCAAGTTACTTATATTAGCCAAAAGCAAAAAAAGCATCTATGATAGCAAGCATCAGAACACAATACAACCAAGCATTCACCGAAGAAAAATATCAGGCTTACATCGCAGCACTGAAAGACTTATACCCGAATAGTCTCGACTTTCGGGTAGCCGAAACGCCCATATTTATAGATAAGGCCTTTACAGGCAAAATATTAGCTGCGTGTGAAAGCATTGTAGATGTAATTGTACAGCCCGATTTTATAGAACGTACCAACAGAGCTATACCTGC
>DMPB01000092.1:2804-3643 GCA_003456175.1 Chitinophagaceae bacterium
AATGTACACGTACCCAACGAAACACCTTACAGCGATTTTATTGCTTTCGATTTCGGCATTTGCGAAAATGAAAATGGCGAATTAGAACCTCAACTGATAGAAATGCAAGGCTTCCCTACCCTTTTTTGCTATCAGATAGATCATGATATTGTTACCCGTGAGCATTTTCATTTACCGCAAGGTTATAGTACTTACTTAAATGGCTATAATGCCGAATCGTACAAGGCTTTATTACAAAAAATTATTTTGAATGGGCATGCTGCCGAATCGGTGGTATTGCTCGAAATTTTTCCGCATCAACAAAAAACGAGGGTTGATTTTTACAGTACACAACACCATATTGGTATACAGCCTGTATGCCTCACTGAATTGATACAAGAAGGCCGCAATCTTTACTACATGCGTAACGGCGTGAAAACCAAAATTGAACGCATTTACAATCGTATCATTTTCGATGATTTGCAACAACAAACACCCGAAGTTCAAGCAAAAGGCAAGTTATTGCTCGAAGATTTGGCAGTTGAATGGTGCCCACACCCCAACTGGTTTTACCGCATTAGTAAATTCACTTTACCATTGATACAACACCCTTATATACCACACACGCAATACCTTAGCGATATTCGTGTAATACCTACCGACCTAGAAAACTATGTGCTCAAACCGCTGTTTTCATTCGCCGGTCAAGGTGTAGTAATCGATGTTACCTCTGCCGATATTGCCGCAGTAAAAGACCCTGAAAACTGGATATTACAACGCAAAGTAAAATATGCAGAAGTAATACCAACACCCGATATACCCGCCAAAGCCGAAATCCGTATTTTCTATTTTTGGGAACC
>DMPB01000135.1:0-2626 GCA_003456175.1 Chitinophagaceae bacterium
AGCTTGAGCATTTACCGTAAGGTGCGATAACAATGGTAGGGTTGCTAAGCCACTTAGTTGATGTAAAAAACGCCTTCTAATCATTTGCTAAATATACGGCGTGAATAGATTGTTAAACTTCCGATAATTATTTAATTTTCAAAAATTATTGAAAATATGATTTACATTTGTGGTATAAAATTCAGTTATGAAAATCGTTGTTATAGGAGGTGGTTTTGCAGGACTACAATTAGTACAACGCCTCGCCAATAAATCTAATGTTGAAGTTTGGTTATTAGACAAGCACAACTATCATCAATTTCAGCCTTTGTTTTATCAGGTGGCTACCGCTGGGCTTGATGCTAGTAATATTTCTTTTCCTTTTCGTAAGGCGCTACAATCTCATAATAATGTATTTTTCAGAGTAGCACTCGTAAAAAAAATTGAAGTAGCTACCAGGCAGGTAATAACAGATAATGGTACTTACAACTACGACATGTTGGTGATTGCTACAGGTGCCGATACCAACTTTTTTGGTAATGAACAATTGCAAGCAGCGGCTTTACCCATGAAAAGTACCAACGAGGCCTTACAATTACGCCACAAGCTTATTGCACATTGGGAAGCTGCCCTTACGGTAAAAGAAAACGCAGCTGCTTTGGCGCCATACCTCAATATTGTGGTAGTTGGAGGTGGTCCTACAGGTGTAGAACTTAGTGGTACGCTTGCGGAACAACGGTTAGGAGCATTGGCGAAAGATTATCCTGAGCTGCCGTTGCACCAAATGAAGATTTATTTGCTCGAGGGCAGTAATCGACTTTTAGGAGGCATGAGTGAGGTTAGTAGTAATAGAGCCAAACGATACCTTGAAAAATTAGGTGTTACGGTGTTAAATAACACTTTAGTTACTGATTTCGATGGTACCACTGTAAGATTGCAAAATGGTAACGCCATTGAAAGTAAGCTTGTAATTTGGGCTGCCGGCATTAAAGGCAACATTCCAGCAGGTATTCATCGCGATGTTGTTGCTAGAGGCAATCGCATTAAAGTAGATCGGCAGCATAAGGTGCTTGGTACAGAAAACATATATGCATTAGGCGATGTGGCATACATGGAAACACCGTTATATCCAAATGGTCATCCACAAGTTGCAAATGTTGCTATTAGTCAAGCTAAGAATTTAGCAAATAATATCGAATATTTAATTGCTAGTAAAAATGATAAAATAATTGATTTTGAATACGAAGATAAAGGAAGTATGGCTACCGTTGGCCGACATTTAGCAGTGGTTGATGTGCCTAAACCCAAGCTGCATATTGGTGGTTGGTTGGCATGGTTTATTTGGATGGGTTTGCATTTAGTATTGATACTAGGTGTTAAAAATCGAATTCAGGTATTTATTAATTGGGTGTATAAGTATTTCACGTACGATCAAAGCTTGCGTTTGTGGTTTAAGGATTACAACGCTAAGTCAACTGCATAAATCAGCATCTTGTTTTTGTTTTGTAGTATGTTCAAGCCGGCTTATGGTCGGCTTTTTTCACTAGCTATTTTTCTTATAATTTATATTATGTTAAGTATAAGCATTTAAAACCAGATCATTAGAACCAATTGATACTATTCTATTGTTTATGATGCTGATGCTGAAGATGATGCTTCTTCCGTAGCAGTTGTACTTGAGCTACCAGACCTGCTTAGCCATAAATACCCTAGTATAATGGCGAATATACTTGCAGTTAATACTGCTAGTTTCGATTGGTTTTGTAGCAATACATCGCTAAACGCTAGCGTTGCTATAAAAATACTCATGGTAAAACCAATACCAGCTAGCATGCCAGCTCCAATCATATGCATCCAACGTGTGTTCGTTGGTAACTGTGCAATCTTAGCTTTTACCAATATATAGCTCACTAACATAATACCTACAGGCTTTCCTACAACCAAGCCTACAATAATACCCAACGATAAAGGATTGGTTAAATCTTGCATCAAATTCGAAGTATTAATGGTGATGGCGGTATTGGCTAATGCGAACACTGGCATAATCAGAAAATAAACCCAATTGTGCAATTGCAGTTCAAGGCGATGGATTTGTTTTACTGGTACTGTAAAAGCTACTAAAACCCCGGCAACTGTGGCATGAATACCAGAATTGTACATACAAAACCAAATAGAAATACCTAACAATACTTGCAGTATACTAAAGCCTCGCATTTTTTGATTGACAAAATATAATAAGGCAGTAATTGCCAGGGCGGCAATTAGAAATAGCCATTTTAATGCGCCGCCATAAAACAATGCAATTACTACAATAGCCCCTAAGTCATCAATAATTGCGAGTGCAGTTAAAAATATTTTTAGTGCTATAGGTACACGATTACCTAGCAGTGATGCTACACCTAGTGAAAATGCAATGTCTGTTGCTGTTGGTATTGCCCAACCATTTACGTAAGTAGTTCCAACATTGAATACAATAAAGAAAATAGCCGGCATTGCCATGCCGCCAATAGCGCCACCTATAGGTAATATTGACTTCTGAAGACTGCTTAATTCTCCTTTTATTAGCTCGCTTTTAATTTCAAGTCCTGCCAGCAAAAAAAATACAGCCATCAGCCCATCGTTAATAAAATGTTCTAGACTGTGTGTT
>DMPB01000135.1:2871-5362 GCA_003456175.1 Chitinophagaceae bacterium
AGACTGTGTGGTAGCATTGGTGTATGCCAAGGCAGTTCAGTATGCCAAAAATGTTGGTAGCTAATTGCCCACGTACTATTGGCAAGTACAAGCGATAATGCAGTACATATTAATAAGGTAATACCGATAGCCCTACTATCTTCTATAAATTCTTTAAGCGGGTCAATGAATTTGTATTTTAAAAATCCAATTGGCATATTCGATAGTTGAGTGTTTTTTTATGTTAGCTAGCCATGTAACTGGCCATTTCAAACTGATATTGCTTAGCAATGGCAGCGGCTTCTGTTGCAAAGTCATCGCCTTCAGAAGCGTATTGTATAGCTCTGCTTACGTTAACAAGCAGCCCTACTTCCTTGTTTTTACCATACATGGTTACTTGTTCTAGGCTGCCACCCTGAAAGCCAACACCCGGTACTAGCAAAAAGTGTTCCGGAATAATAGTTCTAATATGAGCTAACATACTTGCTTGCGTGGCACCGACTACAAACATTAGGTTATTAGTAGTACCCCAACTTGCAACCTTTTCAATAACAGTATCGAAAAGGGTTTGCTTTCGGTTGGGTTGTACGAGTTGTGGTATCAGTCGGTCTTCTTCTGTAACGCCACTCACATGTAAGTGCTGAAAATCGTTCGCACCCTTGTTGCTGGTTAGTCCTAAAACAATGGTAACCTTATTATCGTATTCTAAAAACGGACGTACGCTATCCTCACCCATGTACGGTGCCACGGTTACCGCATCAAAAGGTAGTGTTTCGAAAAAAGTTTTAGCGTATTGAGCACTAGTGTTACCAATATCGCCACGTTTGGCATCGGCAATGGTAAAATGTGTTTTGGGAATATAATGAAGCGTTTCTTCCATGGCTTGCCACCCTTTGAGCCCTTGCGCCTCGTAAAAAGCAGTATTTATTTTATAGCTCACACAATAATCTTTTGTTGCATCAATAATGGCTTTATTGAATGCAACTACCCCATTGGTTTGGCCTTTTAAAGGTGCTGGCAGCCTATTGGGGTCAGTATCTAACCCTACGCACAAATACGATTTTTTAGCTTGAATAGCTTCAACGAGCGCTTGCTTGATCATCATAATGCTTACAAAGAAAACGCTTTCATGCCGTTTAGCCATAGGTAGTCGTTCGATATAGCCATTTACCGTAAGGAAAAAGCACCTTGCGGTAAATGAATGCTTATTCCGATGGCATTGCATTGTTGTGCTGCGTTAATAACTGTTCGTACAGTTGTCGCAAAGCGGTATAATCGTATGTTGTAAATGGTTCCCAAGTTCGGGTGTTAGGCAGTAATACCTCACAACTTGAAGGGTCGAATGCTGTTTTGTAATTGAATTTTGCTACATGCGTGCTAATGTAGCCCGGATAGAATAATTGTAGGTTACGCTCTTGGCTCCAAGTTATTTTTTTGGCGATTGCGTACTTTCCGAGGCTATATTTTTTAAATGTAGGATCGTAAATATTGAGTATGCCCGCACTAGCTTTATTACCTATATCCATAAAGCCAACAGCTGCTAATTGTTTGTTACAGCGAATTTCTAACGCTACAGTTTCAAAAAAATTGAAGGGTGAACTATTGTAAAGCGACTCATAAAGACTTGGCGATATCGAAAAATCAATGAAATTACGATATTTTTCGTACAGTTCTTCGTATTCAGGTTTCACATAGGCGGGTACTACCCTTACGGTAAATAGTTGATCGTTTTTAGCTACTAGTTTTGCAATACTTTTAGAAAACTTTGTTCGCTGAAGCATATAACGCAACCAAAATACAGGAGCATAACCATTAGGTATGTCGATCAAATCGGTTGTCATCATCAGTGCTCCTATCCGATACCAGCCTGCAGCTAATTTTTCATCTAGCAAGTCGCCTACTACCACCTGAGGCATTTCAAATTGATAGTAATTAAAAAACGGTGACTGCATAAAAATATGGTATCAATTTCAAGGTTAGTGGCCATCAAATACTGAGGCAATAAACAACTATAAAAATTCGCTAAGTTCTAGCCAACGCATTTCTTTGGTTTCAAGTTCTGTAGCTATGGCGGTGAGTCTATCGCTAATTTTGCTAATTGCTTCGTAGTTGCTGGTTTGGGTGAGGGCTTCTGCTAGTTCTGCTTTTTCTTTTTCTAATGCCGGTAGTTGCTTTTCTAGCTGTTCAAACTCACGCTTTTCGTTAAAAGTAAGCTTTCGCTTAGTGGTTACCGTAATATTGTTTGACGTATTAATGATGGTAGCTGCCGAACTACTGCTCTGCGTGTTGTTGGTACTTGTTTGTTGCTTTTTCTCTTCTTCCTTTTGCCAAAGTCGGTATTGGGTATAATTACCCGGGAAATCGCTTACAACGCCATCGCCTTCAAAAACAAATAAATGATCTACAAGCCTGTCCATGAAATATCGGTCGTGGCTAACAATCATAACACAACCGGGATAGTCTACCAAAAACTGTTCTAATACGGCCAGCGTTGGTAAGTCTAGATCGTTAG
>DMPB01000135.1:5608-11523 GCA_003456175.1 Chitinophagaceae bacterium
AAGTCTAGATCGTTAGTAGGTTCATCGAGAATTAAAAAATTCGGGTTACGAAATAATACCGTTAACAATTGTAATCGTTTTTTTTCGCCACCACTGAGGCTTTGTAGGAAAGTGTGTTGTTTCTCAGGTGTAAATAAAAATAGTTCTAAGAATTGGCTAGCACTTAAGCTTCCTCCATTTGCTAACGGAAAGTTTTCGGCAATAGACTTCACGTATTCTATTACTCGCATATTATCTTTTACCGTAAGGCCCTGCTGACTGAAATTGCCAAAAATAACGGTATCGCCAACATTTATTTTACCGCTATCGGCTTGTTCTAAACCTTGGATGATGTTTAGAAAAGTACTTTTTCCTACCCCATTTTTACCAACAATACCAATACGTTCTCCTTTACTGAATGTGTAATCGAAACCTTGAAGAATGGGTTTTTCGCCGTACGACTTATATAATTTTTTGAGCTCTAAAATTTTGCCACCTAGCCTACTCATTTTCACTTGAAGTTGCAATTGTGCATCTTCAATTTTTTGCTTGGCACGGTTTTCTACTTCATAGAAATTATCGATACGACTTTTGCTCTTAGTGGTTCTTGCTTTGGGTTGCTTACGCATCCATTCGAGTTCTTTGCGATACTCATTTCTGGCTTTATCAATACTTGATAGCTCGCTTTCAATACGAGCCGCCTTTTTATCTAGATAGTTTTCGTAATCGCCGCGATATACGTGTAGCTTTTCTCGTTCAAGTTCCCAAATTTCATCGCATACGGCATCGAGAAAGTAGCGGTCGTGGGTTACAAGTAGTAATGTTACTTTCTCTTGGTTCAAATAATGTTCTAGCCACTCAATCATTTCAACATCTAAATGATTGGTAGGCTCATCCATCATCAATAAGGTATGTTTATGATCGAAGCCAATATCAATAAGTGTTCTGGCAAGGGCTACACGCTTACGTTGCCCTCCACTGAGTGCGTGTGCAGGCTGTTGCAAATGATGAATATTTAGCTTGCCTAAAATTTGCTTCACTTTAGCTTCAAACTCCCATGCACCAAGTTCATCCATTCGAATGAGAGCTTTGCCTATAGCATCGGCATCATTGGCATCGGTGGCGGCTTCGTAAGCACTAATAGCCTGCATAACAGGGTGTGTGCTATGAAAAATATTCTCAAGTACAGAGCCACTCTCATTGAAATGAGGATCTTGCTCAAACAGCGCTACTGTAACATCTTTATGAATCCATAGTTTGCCTTCATCTGGGGTATCTTTTCCTGCTAAAATTCTCAGTAAAGTGCTTTTACCAACACCATTGCGAGCTATAATGGCAATTTTATCGCCTTCGTTGATATGAAATGAAAGATTGCTAAATAGTGGATGTATACCAAAACTCTTGGTTAGTAACTCGGCCGTAACATAATGCATGCGGCAAAGGTAGTGTTCGCAATCTTAGTAAATGAATTGCAATGCAGGCTTTTGTAAATGGGTAAAAATTGCACTACCCATGGTTTGTATAAAACTGCCAATATCGTTGGTGCGAGCATCTTTCCACCAAAGTATATCGCCTGCCTCGCTGCGAACGGGCTGTAATTCGTAGCTGCCAATTAATTCTATCATTTCGTACACATCGTACTTGTGTAGGCGGGTAATTTTATAATGGTCTTCATTTACGTAAGTAACCCAACCTTGAAATTGGTGGTAATTGATGGTGAACGATGGAGCATCGTTCTGGTGTTCATAGGTGAATAATATGGTGAAGCCACTTTCCAACATACACGTTTCTTTTAGCGGCGCAAATGTGCAGTATTATGCTGGTTTTAAATGTTAAGTTTCGGTAGGTAACACTAATTGTATGGCTTGTAATAATGGCAGTTTTTCGTTGGGCAACTTTTGTACTTTCGCAACCGTTATAGTAACAGTATGAAGCAATTTAATGTTCCGAATATATATCGTAGCCAGCTTATTAGCAATATCAAGCAATGGCGTAAAAAGCAAGATAAACTAAAGAAAGATTTCACTCCTACCCGATTAGATTTTGGGAATATCGAAATATACTTGGCTCGTCATTTTGGTTTTTGCTATGGTGTTGAGAATGCAATAGAAATTGCATTCAAAACCATTGATGAAAACCCTGGAAAACGCATTTTCTTGCTGAGTGAAATGATTCATAACCCTCAGGTGAATGCCGATTTAACGGCAAGAGGTGTACAGTTTCTGCAAGATACTTATGGTAAGCAAGTGATACCTTTCGAAAGCCTTACGGCAAATGATGTTGTTATTATTCCAGCTTTTGGTACAACCCTTGAAATTGAACGAATGCTCAATGAAAAAGGTATTGCAACGGAGAAATACAATACTACTTGTCCGTTCGTTGAAAAAGTTTGGAATCGTAGTGAGCAAATTGCTGCCAAAGGCTATAGCATTGTGGTACATGGCAAGCCGAAACACGAAGAAACAAGAGCAACATTCAGCCATGCAGCAGCCCATACACCAACAGTAGTGGTGAACGATATGGAGGAAACACTGCTGCTCGCAAAATACATTACAGGTGCGCTTCCTGCTGATCAGTTTTACACCGATTTTAAAGGCAGGTACAGTGAAGGGTTTGATGTATCAACAGATTTGCAGCGTATTGGTGTGGTAAACCAAACTACCCAACTTGCTACCGATACACAAGCCATTGCCGATTATTTGAAGCAAGTAATGATGGAGCATTATGGTTTAGATGCTACCACTATTGCAACACGCTTTGCCGATACACGAGATACACTTTGTTATGCCACTAACGATAATCAAACAGCCGTTGCAGGTATGTTAGATACTGAAGCACATTTGGCAATTGTGGTTGGTGGATACAACAGCAGTAATACAAGCCATTTAGTAGAATTATGTGAGGCAAAACTACCTACCTACTTTATAGACAGTGCCGATAAAATTGTAGATGCCACTACCCTCATTACTTGCAATTGGCGTACTAAAGCTATGTCGGAGGTACATGATTACCTTGCGGTAAATGCTTCGCCAATAAAGATTTTGATCACTAGTGGCGCCAGTTGTCCTGATGCAGTGGTGGAAAAAGTGATTGAAAAGCTGCTGTTAATTACGGAATCCGAAAAAACACTTGATAGCGTTGCCAAAGTATTTGAAAATATGCTTGGGGCTTAGTGTGTAGTACACTACACACTGCTTATATTTACCGTAAGGCGTCCCTCAATTAAAACCCAAATTATTGGGGGTAAAACGTTATGCAAAGCCCTCGGTAATATGAAGAACCTTTTTTTAACTGTACTCTTCTGTTGCACTACATCAGTACTATTTTGTCAGCGTCAAAGTATTGATAGCCTGTTACGTGAAATAAAAACAAAATCGAATACAACAGACAGTACGGCTATACAACAACTAGTAGCTTTAAGTTTTAGTTATTATCAAATCAATGCCGATTCGGCTATTTATTATGCTCAACAAGCCTTAACATTAGCTGAAGATTTAGGGTATACTTTAGGAACTGCCATGGCCTATAATCGTCTTGGTGTTGCTTACGGCGCTAAAGGCAACTACATAAAGGCACTAGAAAATTATTACAACGCTTTAAGAATTATCGAAAAAATTGGCAACGAAAAATGGCTATCATCAACGTATAACAACCTAGGATACATTTATATTCAAGTTAAAGATTATCCAAAAGCACTCGAACTAACAGAAAAATCATACCAACTTTCTAAGAAAAACAAAAATGAAAAGGCCCTTGCGGTAAATCTTACCAACATTGCGTGGTTAAATGAACTAGTTGGCAAAATAGACTTAGCATTGGTACAAGCTTACGAAGCAATGCGTTTGGCTGCAAGCGTTAACGACGATTATCACGTAGCAATTTCTTGGCATATTGCAGGCCGTATTTATCTAAAGCTAAAAAATACAGATAGTGCTTATATTAGTTTTAGTAAAGGGTTAGAGCATGCCAATAAAGCAGGCATTAAAATTCAAATTGCTTACAATACGTTAGGGATTGGAGATACCTATTTGCTTCAGTACAAAGCGCAAGAAGCAATTCCTTATCTCGAGTCGGCACTTGCTACTGCTAAAGATGCAAATGCTTTTGAAGTAATTGCACAAGCAACACGCAGCCTTGTAGATGCTTATGTACAAACTAACAACTTGCAAAAAGCCAATGGCAAATTCACGGAATATCTTGAAATCAAAGACAGTCTTCAAAGTATTGATAAGCAAAAAACATTTGCACAATTACAATTAGAATACGATTTAGATAAAAAGCAGAAGGAGTTGCAATTGCAAACGGCAGCACTAAAGCAGCAGCAAATTATAGCTTATGGTGCATTAGCACTTGCTGCAGTAGCATCTGTAATGGTATACTTTTTATACCGACAAAAACTGCAGTTGAAGCGTGTGAATCAACTCATACAAAATAGTCATGATGAAATGCGTTTGCAAAAATCGGAACTAATCAAGCAAGCCGAGGAGTTAAAAGTCAATAATCAGCACCGCGATAAATTGTTTTCCATCATTGCACACGATTTGCGTTCGCCAATGGCAACCTTACGGCAAACGATTGAAAACTTAGATATGCTCACGCCTGAAAACATTGCTTTTATTAAAGACAAACTGAACAATCAGTTTAAAGATATTGATGTAACACTCACCAACTTATTGCAATGGAGTCATCAGCAGTTAAGTGGCGATTTCACACAGAAAGCGAACATTCCACTTGCAGCCCTACTCGATTCGAATGTACAATTGCTTCGAATGAATGCGAATGATAAACGTATTACTATTCAAAATAATATAGCAGCTAGCTTTACTGCATTTGCCGATGAGCAACAAATAAGTATTGCATTTAGAAACATTTTATCGAATGCCATTAAGTTTACCAACACTAACGGTCGCATCACCCTGTTTGGTAGTATAACCGAAAGCAATATGGTTGAAATAAGCATTACCGACGATGGTATTGGCATGAGCGAAGAACAATTGCAAAAATTATTTAATCCGAAAACACATTTTACCCGTAAGGGAACACAAGAAGAAAAAGGTGTTGGGCTTGGTTTATTGCTTTGCAAAGAGTTTATTGAAAAAAACGATGGTACCATACATGTAACCAGCAGCGTGGGTAATGGTACAACATTTTACATCCGTTTGCCGCAAGGCCATACTGCATAAAAAACGGGCGTAATTGCTAGAAAGCACTACGCCCTTGTTTTACCAAAAACCAAATTGACAAAAACGATGAGAGCAATCGAAAGCTCTTATAAACTCTTTGTACGTAACTACTACTTTTTGGGTGTTTGCATAGGTTACACCAAAACTGCTATGTTGTACATGTTAAAACTGCTTGTGTACCAAAGAGCTTATGAATAATTGGTTGTTTTAAATGTTATGCTCACCAATTGCCTGATCGTTCAACTGCTATACTGTTATGTATAGTGCAAACATAGCAGTAGCTTACCTTACGGTAAATGACCATCAGCAGCTATCAATTTGATTTTCATCATGCATTAACCAATACCTTATGTATTTTGCAGCCAAATGAAATTGCATGAATAAACCATTGAAACGCTTTGCAACGATTGCTGTAATAGAGGGCTGGTCGTATATCATTTTATTATTTGTTGCAATGCCTTTGAAGTATTGGCTTAACCTGCCTGAGGCTGTTAAAATTGTAGGTTCGTTACATGGTTTTTTATTTGTTGCTTTTTGTTTATTGCTAGTACAAGTATGGCAAAGTGAGCAATGGAGTTTTGGTAAAGCAGTATTTGCTTTTATACTTTCATTAATACCATTTGGTACCTTTTATTTAGATAAAAAAATCAAAGCAGGCACCTACTAATTTTATGTTACAGCAAGTCATTGATTTCCGTTCCGATACGGTTACCCAACCTACTGAAGGCATGAAAAAGGCCATGTTCAGTGCTC
>DMPB01000135.1:11781-14195 GCA_003456175.1 Chitinophagaceae bacterium
GGCGATGATGTTTTTGGTGAAGATCCATCTATCAAAGCACTTGAGGCCAAAGCCGCTGCTATGTTTGGGATGGAAGCCGCCATCTTTTGTCCGAGTGGCACCATGACTAATCAAATAGCTATTAAATGCCATACACAGCCTGGGCAAGAAGTTGTTTGCGATGTGCTAAGTCATATTTATCAGTACGAAGGTGGTGGTATTGCGTTTAACAGCGGCTGTTCGGTACATCTAATACACGGCGAAAACGGAAAGGTAACAGCCACACAAGTGGCAGCAGGTATCAATAATCCTAACGATATACATAAGCCCATTACTGCTTTGGTGAGTTTAGAAAACACGGTGAATAAAGGCGGCGGTGGCTATTACGATATGGATACACTTACGCAAATAAAAGCGGTTTGTGTAGCTAATAACCTGCCCTTGCATTTAGATGGCGCCAGACTTTTCAATGCTTTAGTAGCTAGCGGACAAAACCCACAAGCCATGGGGCAAATCTTTGATAGTATTTCAATTTGTTTGAGCAAAGGTTTAGGAGCACCCGTTGGCAGCTTATTACTTGGTACAGGTGCATTGATTCATAAAGCTCGACGTATAAGAAAAGTATTTGGTGGCGGTATGCGACAAGCAGGCATACTTGCAGCTGCAGGCAGCTACGCCCTAGATCATCATATTGAAAGGTTGGCAATAGATCACCAACATGCACAGCAAATAGCAGTAGCCCTTACAGGTAAATCTTTTGTGCAGCGTATCTTACCGGTAGCAACCAATATTGTAATTTTTGAAACACCTGAAGATTATCCTGCGGCAAAGTTTGTGAATGATATGGCAGCAAAAGGTATTTTGTTAGTGAGTATGGGGCCACATTTAGTACGTTTTGTAACGCATTTAGATATTTCTGAAACTGCCATGGAAAAAACCTTACAGTTGCTTACAGACATGAATTAACCGAAGAAAATTGTTTATTTAACGTAATTTAGACGCCTGTTATAACCTAACCTATCTCGTTTATTAAGATTAACCTAAGAGCAATGTTACCTAAAATAGACCCTACCAACACACAAGCATGGTTGCTACTGAAAAAACACTTTGAAACTGAAATGAGGCAAGCACACATGAAAGACTTGTTTGCCAACGATGCTGAAAGATTTCAAAAGTTCTCTTTGTGTTTTAATGATATTGTATTTGACTATTCAAAAAACATCATCACTACAAAAACCAAGCAACTATTATTACAACTTGCAGAAGATTGTCAATTAAAAGAAGCTATCCATAGTTTTTTTTCGGGTGTAAAAATTAATGAAACAGAAAACAGAGCAGTATTGCACACTGCTTTGCGTAACTTTTCCGATAACCCTGTTTTGGTAGATGGAAAAGATATTATGCCACAAGTGCGAAAAGTGTTGCAACAAATGCAAGCATTTACCGTAAGGGTACATGATGGCTCTTGGCAGGGTTACACTGGCAAAAAAATTAAGTACATTGTTAATATTGGTATTGGCGGTAGCGATTTAGGTCCTGTAATGGTTACTGAGGCACTCAAACCATATTGGGTTGAGGGTATTGAAACCTATTATGTAAGTAACGTAGATGGTACACATATTGCCGAAACGCTGAAAAAAGTAACGCCCGATGAAACCTTGTTTTTAGTAGCTAGCAAAACCTTCACCACGCAAGAAACAATGACGAATGCACATACTGCACGTTCATGGTTTTTATCACATGCGAAAGATGAAGCTCATATAGCCAAGCACTTTGTTGCTTTAAGCACCAATGAAAAAGAGGTAGTGAAGTTTGGTATAGATCCTGAAAATATGTTCGTTTTTTGGGATTGGGTTGGCGGACGTTATAGTTTGTGGAGTGCTATTGGTTTGAGTATTGCGTTAACCATTGGTTATAGCAACTTCGAAGCGTTACTAAAAGGTGCTTATGCTATGGATCAGCATTTTGCAACTACTAAGTTCGATCAAAATATTCCGGTTATATTAGCTCTTTTAGGTATATGGTATACTAACTTTTGGGGAGCACAAACAGAGGTAATATTACCTTACGATCAATACATGCATCGCTTTGCGGCTTACTTTCAGCAAGGTAACATGGAAAGTAATGGCAAAAGCGTGAATCGTAACGGTACAAAGGTTGCTTATGCTACCGGGCCTGTTATATGGGGTGAGCCTGGAACCAATGGTCAACATGCATTTTATCAGTTGATTCACCAAGGTACCTTATTAATACCCGCAGATTTTATTGCACCAGCAATAAGTCACAATCCTATTGGCGATCATCACGATAAGCTATTGAGCAACTTTTTTGCACAAACCGAAGCTTTAATGTTAGGTAAGAGTGAAGTAGAAGTAAAGGCAGAACTTTTAGCAGCAGGTACGCCTGAGGCCCAAGTGAAAAAAATCACCAATTTG
>DMPB01000135.1:14439-14793 GCA_003456175.1 Chitinophagaceae bacterium
AAGGTGTTCGATGGTAACAAGCCTACCAACAGTTTTTTGGTGAAGCAAATTACACCCGATGCTTTGGGTAGCCTTATTGCCATGTATGAGCATAAAATATTTGTACAGGGCGTTATCTGGAACATTTTTAGCTTTGATCAGTGGGGAGTTGAGCTCGGTAAGCAAATGGCCAATAAAATATTACCTGAGTTAACAGGTGAGGCAGCTATTGGCGAGCACGATGCATCTACTACTGGGCTTATTAAAGCCTACCTAACTTTTAAGAAATCACTCGCATAATTTTAGAACAAACACAAGCATTTAAACGCTACATAATGAAAAAGTTTTACAGTGTTGCTCTGGTATTGGTGTTAT
>DMPB01000135.1:15023-18514 GCA_003456175.1 Chitinophagaceae bacterium
CTGGTATTGGTGTTAATGGTAACTGCTGCATTACAACAAGCAAAAGGCTTTGCTTTGTATCGGGTTGATAACAAAGAAAAGGCCGATAATGCAACGCTTATTGTAGAGGGTAAAGTAATCAGCCAAAATAGTTTTTGGAATGCTGCCCATACCATGATTTATACAGCCAACAAAGTGCAAGTGTACAAGGTTTTTAAGGGCACTATCTTACCCACTACCATCGAGTTTATGACCTACGGTGGCACTGTTGGTAACGAAAACATTCACGCAAGCGATTTGCTAGAAACACAGGTAGGTCAGGTTGGTGTATTTTTTTGCTACCCCAATGTGAAGCAAATTACCAATCCTCAGAGTGGCATTTTGTTGTACGACATTTACGCAAGTGCTCAGGGTTTTTTCAGCTATAACATGCTCAATAATACTGCGAACGATCCGTTCAACCGATTCGAAGGTATTGAGCAAAGTTTATATCCTTTGTTACAAACGCTTAGCCAGCAACCCGTTCGAGTAATCGATCCTAGCTTTGTTCCTTATGTGCCGCAGGCAAGAACAGAGCGTACCATTTTCATTAGTTCGTTTACACCAATGGTAGTGAATGCAGGTGCTAGCGAAGATCCTACCAATAACTTACTCACCATTAATGGACAAGGTTTTGGAACGCCGGGTGGTACCGCAGCAGTATTGTTCGACGATGCTAACGATGGTAACGGTGGCACGCCTTGGGCTGTTAGCAGCACCAGCAACCAAATCGTAAGTTGGACCGATAATCAAATTCAAGTTCGTGTTCCCAGCCGTGCCGGCACTGGGTCTATTAGTGTTAGAACGGCTCTGGGTAGTACGTTGGGTAGTTTAGATATCCTTACGGTAAATTATAGTATACTCGAAGCAACTCTCAGTGGTGTTACCAAACAAAGCAATTTAATGAACAGGAATTTGAATGGAGGATATACCATTTCTTATTCCTTTAACCTCTTGCCAGAAGCCATTGTTACGTTCAATAGAGCCTTACAAACTTGGAAAGATTTGACCGGAGTGAACCTTGCCGATGGCGGACAAACGCTTACTCAGTCTATCAACCCCAGCAACGGCGAAAACACGGTAATGATGGATAATTCCAATACAGGTGTTGCTGCATTAGCGGCAGGGGTTTTAGCAGTATGTTACAGCTTTAACAGTGGTTGTACACCGCTTACTACCAATGGCATTCAAAAAACAGAATTTGATATTTCTATCAGAATGGCTGGTTTTTCAATTGGCAATACAGCTTTTGAATATGGCCCGTGTCCGCCGAACGGCACCATTGATTTAGAAACGGTATTGTTACACGAATTAGGACACGCCATGAACCTTGGCCATATTAACGATGGTAATGAAGGTTTTGGTGCATTTGTGAATCCTTCTAAGTTAATGCACTTTGCTGTAACAACTAACGTTAAGCGTACTTCTCCTGATCAAAGTGCATTTGATGGGGTGAATTATGCTGCTACTTCAGTTGCCGGAAGGCAATTTGGTAACTGCGGATTAGCATTACAAATGATGCAGCCAACAACTGTTACAGTTGAAGCAAAAGATGAATGTCCATTACAGTTTCCAGTGAATCCTACAGCGCCTAATACTAATGTTACGTTCAATTTAGCAGCCGCCACTTCGAATAAAAATAAAGATCCTCAGTTCAGTGCATTGCGCTGCGACGGTTTAGGTACGGGTATTACCAATACTGCTTACTATGCTTTAAGAACCCGTGGTTCTGGCAGCTTAAGTATTACTGTGAGTGACTATACTTTGTTACCTGCAAGTGCGAGTAGTTGTAGTAATACAGGTGTAGAGTTGGCTATCTATCAAGTGAACACCTGCCCTACCGGTCAAAACTTTCCAGCACCTGTTGATTGCAGAACCTTTAATGCAAATGGTGCTTTAGCTAATATTACCGGTTTAGCCTTAAATACCACCTATTTAATTGTAGTAGATGGATTGAACAGTACAAAAGCAAGTTTTACTTTGAACTTTGGCGGTCAGGTACTACCAATTGTATTAGAAAGTTTTACGGGTACGATAAAGGGTAATAGCAATCTATTAAGCTGGAAAATTAGTCAAGCTGTAGATGTTGAACGTATTGTGCTTGAGCGTGGTGCAACTACCAATAGCTTCAAAGATTTTGCTAGCTATACCAACGTGGCAAATACAATGGTTGGTAAGTTATTTCAACAAGAAGATATGCAACCATTGGCTGGTGAAAACTATTATCGCTTAGCTGTATACAATAAAGATGGTTCTGTGCAATACTCTAACATTGTTACACTTCGTAGAACAGAACGTGTTAAGGTGAGCTTGTACCCTAACCCTGTAAAAGATGTTGCTCAGTTACAAATAAGTGCACAAAACAATATAGGCAATGCTAAACTAGTTGTATACAATAGCGTTGGTCAGCAATTAATTGCGAAACCAATTGTAATTGCTAACGGTACTGCATCGGTGCAAATACCTGTAAGCAACTTTGCCGCAGGTACTTATAAAGTAATGGTAGTGCAACAAAACGAAGTATTGTTCAGTACAACAATGCAGAAGCAGTAATATGCTGATCTACTTATCAAATACTTATGGGGCAGCCAACTGGCTGCCCCATTTTGTTGTTGCACTCTGCTATTATACACTCAAAACAAGCTAATTGTCCATTCATCCATTTTAGCTAGTTGTTACTTACGTAAATGTTTCTTTTTGAAACTTACTTAACACCTTAAACCTAAGATCTATGAAATGGAAACAAATGAGTATGCAAGTATTGCTTATCAGCGTATTACAATTCGCTGTATATCAGTTACAAGCACAAGCACCCAACAACAACATTCAAAAAGAAAAGTATCATTTTAGTCTTGGTACGCAAGACACTGCCGCCGGTTATGCGCAAGTAATTAAAGTAGATAACATACTATATGTTTCTGGTACGGTATGCCTTCAACTCAACGAGAAAGATTTTCGCTATGCTTATAAGGTGATACAAAAAAGCTTAGAACGTTTTGGCGCTACTATGCAAAACGTAGTAAAAGAAAATATTTATACTACCGATATCAGTGCTATGGAGCAATTGAATATTTACCGTAAGGAAATTTATAAAGGCGATTACCCTACCTCTACATGGGTACAAGTAGCTCGTTTATTATTACCTGAAGCTAAGTTAGAAATTGAAGTAGTGGCACATTTACCGAAAGGTTAGTGTGTTGTTATTAATAAAAAAGGGCAGACATAGGCTGCCCTTTTTTATTAATAACAACAATGTTTTATTGTACAACAATTCTATCGGTATATACAGCTTCAGATTTGGCACTTAGCACTTTTATTAAGTACATACCCGGTGTTACTTGCTTACCAAGGTTAAGTTGTGTCGCTTGTGTTTTGGCGTTCACTTCAACTATTTGCTGCATTACTGGTGTACCTGTAGTGGTGAGTATTTGTACCGTGTACTTACCGGCAAATACTTTCTCAAACTTAATAAC
>DMPB01000046.1 GCA_003456175.1 Chitinophagaceae bacterium
AATAGCAATAAAAAAGCTGTCTCTGATTTGAGACAGCTTTTTTATTGCTATTATATCAGTAAAACACCTTGCGTAAATCAAATACAACAAAAGCGTATTTACGTAAGTACCCCTATTTATACACTTACAGCAGTTCCCGTGGCTACTACCATGAGCATGCTACCGCCGTTACCCACTGTTTCAAAATCTAGGTCAACGCCAACAATAGCATTGGCGCCAAGCGCTTGTGCTTTTTGTTGTAGTTCGGCCATTGCGTTCAATGGTGTTGGTTGTTGTAATAATCATAAAATGTACTTTTCGTAAATGTACTAAACCTTTAAACGTGTGCAGGTTGTATTAAGGTTACAATTTTCTCAAGCCAAGTTTGATCTATTGTATCAAAGGTGTTCAATGCAACGCTATCAACATCAAGTACGCCCCATACCTCGCCTTGGTGTATCAGCGGTACAACAATTTCACTTTTACTCAAGCTACTGCAAGCAATATGTCCTGGAAATGCTTCAACATCAGGTACAATAAGTGTTTCAGCTTGTGCCCATGCCGTGCCGCAAACACCCTTACCCTTGCGAATGCGAGTACATGCTATAGGCCCCTGAAAAGGGCCAAGTACTAATTCGTCACCTTTTACCAAATAAAATCCTACCCAAAGCCAGCCGAATTGTTCTTTCAAGGCCGCCGCAACATTAGCAAGGTTAGCTACCAAATCGGTTTCACCAGTGAGTAAGCCTTCAATTTGAGGATACAATGCCTCGTATTGTTCTGTCTTAGAACCTTGTACAATATGTAAATCTTCTGCCATAAAAAATGTGTTGTATATACCTTACGGTAAATGAGCTAACGATGTTTAAAATATATTTTTAAGTGCTTGTAAGTCTGTAACGGTATAAGTGGCATTAACAGTAGGTTTCTTTTGTAAGTGATTCACCCAAACTGTATGCCAACCTGCATTGTTGCCGCCTGCAATATCGGCTTCTTCATTATCGCCAATAATAATACTTTCTGAAGCAGTTGCATTAGCGGCCTGCAACGCATAGTCGAAAATGGCCTTTTTAGGTTTTAAACTGCCACTAGCTTCGCTTGTTATAACATGTGTGAAAAAATGTTTGATGCCGCTATGTCTGATTTTGTGGTGTTGTACCTCTTCAAAACCATTGGTAATAAGGTGTAACGTATAACCTTTCGCTTGCAGATACGTAAGAATTTCTACTGTGTAAGGGAATAAAGCTGTGCGTTCAGGTAACCCCGCCAAAAAATCAATCGATAGTTGCTTGCTCAATGCTTCATCGGCTACTTTATCATCAAGTAAGGTGAACCACATTCGCTTCCATCGTAGTTCTTCTTGCTTTATAAAGCCGTTGGTATAACGTTTCCACAAGCGTTCATTGTGCTGTAAGTACCGTTCAAAAAAAGTATCAAAATCACTTACGCCACGTGTTTGCAATGCATACTTTTCGTGTAAGTGTTGCAGTGTTAGCCTACTGTTGGTATCAAAATCCCACAGCGTATGATCTAAATCAAAGAAAAGGTGGCGATAAAGCATGTTCATACTGCGAATGTCATGTTTTTTTAACTGCCAAATACTGCTGCTATTCGGCTTATCGGGCATTTAACAGCATCTTTGCGGTAAGTTGCTTTCGAGCGTGTATTCAAGTATAAAATCAATAGTATGCATATTGTTATCACCGGCGCTTCAAAAGGTTTAGGTAGGGCTATTGCGTTAGCATTTGCCCGTAAGGGCCAACAACATTTCTATTGTTGTGCCCGTAATATAGCGGGGTTAGAAGTGCTAAAAGCCGAGCTCTTGGCAATCAATCCTGCGCATGTGGTACATATGTTTGCGGTTGATATGGCCCATGAAACATCGGTAAAAAACTTTGCTCATAGTTGTTTAGCTATGGCTACTCCCGATATTGTAATTAACAATGCCGGACAGTTTATACCGGGTAATGTACATAATGAAGCCGAAGGTGCCTTACGGCAAATGTTAGACGTTAATTTAATGAGTGCATATCACTTAACACGAGCTTTGCTTACTGCCATGATGCAACAGCAAAGCGGGCATATTTTCAACGTTTGTTCTATCGCTTCTTTGGCGGCTTACACGGGTGGAGGTGCGTACAGTATCAGCAAATTTGCATTGGCCGGATTGAGTCAAAACTTAAGGGAAGAACTAAAGCCATATGGCATCAAAGTAACGGCTGTATATCCTGGGGCAGCTTATACCGATAGCTGGATTGGCTCTGGTGTTAGCGAGCAACGTATTATGGAAGCCAACGATATTGCAGCAATGGTTACAGCTGCCGCAAGCTTATCGCCGCAAGCTTGTGTTGAAAGTATCTTGTTGCAACCGCAACTTGGGCCATTATAAAATTAGAGTTCCTCAATATAACCTTACAAAAAATCGTTTGCTTTGCGGCATGAACATTTTACTATTGGGCAGCGGCGGTAGAGAACATGCCCTTGCACATAAAATAGCAGCAAGTAAGCTTTGCAGTCAATTATTTATTGCTCCTGGCAATGCAGGTACCCGAACCTGCGGTACCAATGTTGCACTCAATATTAGCAATGCTAACGATGTAGTTCTTTTTTGCGTTGAACACGCAATTGATATCGTTGTTGTAGGGCCCGAAGAGCCGCTTGTACATGGCCTGGCCGATGTATTACAACAATCTGAAGCAATCAAAGCGATCAAGCCGAATTTTTTTGTGGTAGGCCCGGGTGCTTTAGGTGCCCAGCTTGAAGGTAGCAAAGCATTTAGCAAGCAATTTATGCAGCGGCATGGTATACCAACTGCTGCTTATGCCGAATTTACTGCCGATAATTACGAGGCAGGCAAAGCCTACATTGCAGCACATAGCTTGCCTATTGTACTAAAAGCCGATGGATTAGCTGCCGGAAAAGGTGTAGTAATTGCACAAACACATGCCGAAGCGCTAACCACCTTTGAACAAATGATTGTTGGGCAACAGTTTGGCACTGCCAGCAGCAAAGTAGTAATAGAAGCATTTTTAACAGGCATAGAGGTAAGTGTGTTTGTACTTACTAATGGTAAGCAATACCAAGTAATTGGTCATGCAAAAGATTATAAACGCATTGGCGAAGGCGATACAGGACCTAATACAGGCGGCATGGGCTGTGTAACGCCAGTACCTTTTATGAACGACGCTTTCATGGAACAAGTTACCAACACCATTATTGAACCAACTATACAAGGGCTTGCCGTAGAGGGCATTCCTTACAATGGATTTATATTTTTTGGCTTGATTAAAGTTGGTGAGCAACCTGTGGTAATTGAATACAATTGCCGCATGGGCGACCCCGAAACAGAGGTGGTAATGCCACGTCTTCAAACCGATTTGGTAGAGCTCTTCTTGCATATGCACCACCAAACACTCGATACTGTAACCATTGCCATGAACGAAGGAGCATTTGCAACAGTAGTTGCAGTTAGTGGCGGCTATCCGGGTAACTATCCAAAAGGGCTGCCCATTACATTTAACGAAGTGGCACTCCGCGATATGCCCGCAACAACGGTGTATCATGCAGGTACTACATTGCAACAACAGCAAGTGGTAACGAATGGCGGCAGGGTGCTGGTAGTTACAAGTTCAGCCACAACTATTACCGATGCTGTAGCTTTAAGCAAGGCTGCCTTACGGCAAATAGAATTCGCAGGCATGAACTACCGTAACGATATTGGGTACGAGTTCGCTTCGTGAAGTTAGTTTTGGCTCGATTTTAGTTACTCATTTACCGTAAGGAACACACATTCGCCAATAAGTTGTTAACAAGCAAAATATTATTGCTGCGATACAATTTTGGGCTTTGTTTGTTCGATTTATTTCGTTCACCTTTGCACACATTACAAACCCCTCAGGAATACCACATCAATGGGACTTTTTAACTTTTTTACGCAAGAAATAGCAATGGATTTGGGTACTGCCAATACCCTAATTATATATAACGACGAAGTGGTAGTGAACGAGCCTAGTATCGTAGCACTTAACCGCAACAATCCGAAAGAGGTACTCGCCGTAGGTAAGCGTGCCTTAATGATGCATGAAAAAACCCACGAAAGCATTCGCACGGTTCGTCCGTTGAAAGATGGCGTAATTGCCGATTTCAATGCTGCCGAGCTAATGATTCGTGAGATGATCAAAATGATCTATCCTAAAAAGCCATTATTTCCACCTACGTGGCGTATGATGATTTGTATACCTAGTAGCATTACCGAGGTAGAAAAACGTGCTGTTCGCGATAGTGCAGAACAGGCCGGTGCTAAAGAGGTATATATGGTACACGAACCAATGGCCGCCGCACTAGGTATTGGTATTGATGTTGAAGAACCTGTAGGTAACATGATTATTGATATTGGTGGCGGTACAACCGGTATTACTGTAATTGCTTTAGCAGGTATCGTATGCGACCAAAGTATTCGTATTGCTGGCGATGAGTTCACCGCCGATATTATGGAAGCCCTACGCCGCTATCACAGTCTACTTATTGGCGAGCGTACCGCCGAACAAATCAAAATTCAGATTGGTGCTGCCATGAAAGATCTTGATAACCCACCCGATGATATTCCGGTGAATGGTCGCGACCTTGTAACAGGTATTCCTAAACAAATCATGGTAAGCTATCAAGAAGTGGCCGAAGCACTTGATAAAAGCATCTTTAAAATAGAAGAAGCCATCTTAAAGGCACTCGAAACCACGCCACCAGAGCTAGCCGCCGATATTTATCGTCGTGGCTTGTATTTAACGGGTGGCGGTGCTTTACTACGTGGTTTAGATAAGCGTTTGAGCCAAAAAATTAAATTACCAGTGCACATTGCCGACGATCCTTTAAAGAGTGTGGTACGTGGCACCGGAATAGCACTCAAAAATTACCAGCGTTATCCGTTTGTGATGCGATAAGTAATATACCTTACGGTAAATAAAAAATCCCCTCTGTAGCAACGAGGGGATTTTTATAAAGCATCATCATTTTCGCCTAACATTGCATCAGCAAACAATCGAATTGGTTATAGCACAATTACATGCGTAATATCTTTCTCTTTATACGTCGTTATTTTACGCTTATCAGCTTTGTATTGCTGCAAATTTTTGCATGGGCAATGCTTATAAAATACAGCCGTACACACGAAGCTATTTTCGCTAACAATGCCAACGAAGTAACAGGATACGTATCTGGAAAGTATAAAACAGTAGAAGACTATTTGTACCTCAAAAAAGCCAATGAAGATTTGGCTGCTGAAAACGCACGGCTAAAAAATATGATGGCAATAAGTTTTCAGGGGCCTGATAGTACACAACAATTATACATTGATAGCTTATCGAAAGATACTTTAGGCCGTGTACGTAAGTTTTTATGGCTACCAGCTAAAGTGGTAAACAACGATGTTAATAATGAAGCGAACTACATTACCCTACATCGCGGTCGTAACCAAGGCGTAGAAAAAGATATGATTGTTGTTGGGCCTAACGGTATTATTGGTAAAGTAGTGTTGGTAAGCGATAATTATGCTCGTGTAATGAGCTTGCTCAATAGATTTTCGAAAGTTAGTGCCATGCTTAAGAAAGATAATTACAGTGGCATGGTAGAGTGGGATGGTAAAGACCCCCGATATGTAACATTAAATAACATTAGTAAAAGTGCTAAAGTTGCAAAAGGTGATACGGTAATTACTAGCAATTTAAGTGAATACCCCGCTGGATTAATGATTGGAACTGTAGCGAATATAACCGCCGAAAAAGCAAGTAATTATTATACCCTTACGGTAAAAACAAGTACTAACTTTTTCACTTTGCAATATGCTTACGTGGTAGCTAATTTGTTGTATGGCGAGCAAAAACAGTTAGAAGCACAAACCCCGAAAGCACAGTAGTATATGAGCACTTTGTTAAAAAATATTATACGATTTGTGTTGTTTATTTTGGTGCAAGCTTTTGTACTAGATAAGGTGCCAGCATTACACCAATACGTGAAGCCTGTTTTGTATTTTTTATTTGTGCTATGGCTGCCATTTAACTTGCCACGTTTTGGGCTATTGGTTATTGCATTTGTATTTGGGCTGAGTATGGATTATTTCGCAGGTTGGCCTGGCTTACATGCTGCTCCGTGTGTGTTGATTGCTTATGTACGTCCGTTTTTATTAAATATTTTATTGCCTCAAGAAAGTACGGAGCTGAGTTATGTAGAACCTAGCATTAAAAGTTTAGGATGGGCACCTTACGCTACTTATGTAGTTATACTCACCTTTTTGCATCATACATACTTGGTATTAATAGAGTGGACGCAGGTAGGCGATTTTGTGTTCTTTATCGGAAAGGTAATTGCTACTATGGCAGTGAGTTTGTTACTCATTTTCGTTACTGAAATGCTCTTTTTTAGAAAAGCAAAATTTAGAACTAATGCTGCGTAAGCATTTACCGTAAGGTTATTCTATGGTAAGATTCATCATAATCGAATGGGGTTGGTGCAAAGCACCAACCCCATTCGATTATTGTAAGGTGATCATTACTGCTGCTTGCGAGCCAATACCTTTTCGGCAGCTGCAAGAATATGTTCTGTATCTAAACCATATTTTTTTAGCAACTGTGTTGGTGTGCCGCTTTCGCCAAAAGTATCTTTAGTGCCTACCATTTCAATAGGTATTGGATGATGCATTGCTGCAACATGTGCTACTGCATCGCCCATGCCGCCAAGAATATTATGTTCTTCGCAAGTAACAGCACAACCTGTTTTTTGAATGCTGGCAATGATTGCAGCCTCATCGAGCGGCTTAATGGTATGTAGGTTAATGAGTTCTACGCTATAGCCTCTTTGTTCTAAAATACGGCCAGCTTCTATAGCCTTCCAAACAAGGTGTCCGCAAGCGAAAAGCGTAATATTAGTTCCTTCGTTTAAAATTTGTGCTTTGCCAATTACAAAATCGCTACCATCTGCTGCTGTAAAGTTGGGCCATTTTGGGCGACCAAAACGCAGGTACACAGGCCCTTCGTAGGTGGCAATAGCTTTGGTAGCAGCTTTGGTTTGGTTGAAATCGCAAGGTACAATTACCGTCATGCCGGGTAGCATGCGCATCATACCAATATCTTCTAAAATTTGGTGGGTAGCACCATCTTCGCCTAGGGTAAGTCCAGCATGGCTAGCGCAAATTTTTACGTTCTTATGGCTATAAGCGATGCTCTGCCGAATTTGATCGTACACGCGTCCGGTACTGAAGTTGGCGAATGTAGTTGTATAAGGAATTTTACCACCTATGGTTAAACCAGCAGCAATACCCATCATATTAGCTTCGGCAATACCGCATTGTACAAAGCGTTCTGGGAAATCTTTAATGAAGGGGCCTAGCTTTAAACTGCCTGCTAAATCGGCTGTAAGCACAACTACTTCAGGGTGTTCTTTGCCTACTTCGTAGATGCCTTCACCAAAACCACCACGGGTTTCTTTTTCGTTTTGTACAATTATATCTTTTAACATGCTGCTGTAATTTGATGGCGGCAAGATACTACTTTACAAGCTTATGGTTGGTGCAATTAGCGTTACATTTACCGTAAGGTATTAGCTATGAAACAATATGTGTGTATTGCAGCGATGTTGCTTTTGTGTTATGGCTTACAGGCACAACCTGTAGGTGTTGCTAATGGCGTTAACAATGCTATGACGCTAACGCAGGATGTGTATGGCCGCCCTGTGTTACTAAAGAACGAAACCAATATTGAGGGCTCGGCCTATTTTGCCGATGAGTACTTGCCTGCATACCTGTATATTCTTAACAATAAACGTGTTTTTTTTAATCGTGTTAAGCTTGATTTGGCACAACATAAAGTAATGTACAGCGATAGTGTTGGAAGCATTATGGAAGCCGTTACGCTGGTGCATCGCCTCATTTTTATGATGCCTGAAGCGACCGACAGTAGTGTGTTTGAGCTTGGTTTTAAACCTATTGATAAGCAAACAGAACGTAGTTACTACGAAGTATTGGTAGATGGCTCAGTACAACTGTTGCGTTATGCGAGTATTCGGGTGATTGAGCAACAACCTTATGGAAGTGCTAGTTTGTATAAAAAATATATTACAGATTATTTTTATTATATTGCCAATAGTAGTACTAAAACAATTGTGCCAGCAAGTGATACAGCATGGCTAGCGCTGGTATCACCAGAAAAGCAACAACGAGCCTTAACTTACATACAAAATAAACGCTTGCGTTGGAAGCAATGGAAAGACGTTGCAAGGTTCGTGCAGTATTTGAATGGCTTGTAATCGTTAAATGTGTAGTAAGTACGGTGTAGTAACCGTTACTTTGCAGCCACTTTAATGGAACAATATGTGGTATTCTCTCGGTAAGTTTTTACTTCGATATAAAGTGTTGTTATTAGCAATTTTGTTATTAGCAACGGGCATTATGGGCTATTATGCTAGCAAGGTGCAGTTGAGTTATGAATTCACAAGAGCCCTGCCGACCGATAATGTTAAGTATACCGAGTATCAGGCGTTTTTACAAAAATTTGGTAACGATGGTAATACTGTTGTTATTGGGTTTGAAGCACCACACCTTACGGTAAATGCATTTAATGCTATGGCACAGTTGCACACTGAATTGAAGCAGGTGCCTGGTGTGCAAGACGTTATTAGCACACCAACAGCTGTAGGCTTACGCTTTAATGATAGTACTGAAAAAATAGAGCCTTATCCGTTATTCCATACGCCTTATAACAGTATGGATAGCTTGCAAAAAGATTGGTCGGTATTTGCAGCAATGCCATTCTATAACGGTATGTTGTATAACGCCACTACCAATAGCTACTTGATGGCTGTAACGGTGAATAAAGATAGTGCTAATAGTAAAGCAAGAACCCGCTTAATGAACAATATAGTTGCTGCTACCGACCGTTACGAGCAACTGAGTAAGCAGCAAGTACATATATCGGGATTGCCCTATATACGTACACGTGTAGCCGACAAAATAGCCAAAGAAATGAATGGCTTTTTAATTGGCTCATTGGTACTAAGTGCTATTACACTATTACTTTTTTTCAGAAGTGTTAGCGCCACAGTAATGAGCTTACTCGTGGTTGGTATGGGTGTTGTTTGGAGTATGGGTACTATGGTATTACTGGGTTTTAAAATTACCCTACTCACTGCGTTGATTCCACCGTTAATTGTGGTAATAGGCATCCCCAATTGTATTTATTTTCTGAACAAGTATCATACTGCTTACGCTGAAACCAACGATAAAACAGCTGCGATTATAACTATGGTTGGTCGAATGGGTATAGTAACACTTTTCTGTAATATAGCAGCGGCTGTTGGTTTTGCGGTATTTGCACTTACAGAAAGTGCTTTGTTGAAAGAGTTTGGTTTGGTGAGCGGTATCAATATTTTAGTGTTGTTTTTGATTTCACTCATATTTATCCCTGCGGTACTTAGCTATATGAAACCTCCAACAGCTAAGCATACCAATTATTTGCGTAGTAAATGGATGCAGCTTATGCTTACGCAAATAGAATACATTGTTTTTAACAAGCAACGTTGGGTATATGCGATTACTAGTATTGTAACAATTGTAGCTATCATTGGATGCTTTCGATTAAATCGTGAAAGCTTTATTGTAGACGATTTACCCAAACAAGATGAGATATATGTTGATTTAAAGTGGTTTGAATCGAATTTTGAAGGTGTAATGCCTTTAGAAATTGTGATTGATACCAAGCGTAAAAATGGCCTTACTAAAACCTTGCAGCCTATTGAACGTATCGATGCTTTTAGCACATATTTGGCCGACCGTTCTGAAACAGCCAGACCGCTTTCGTTTGTAGAAGGGATGAAATTTGCTCGACAGGCGTATTACGACAACGATAGTAGCAATTACACCACGCCAACAGAGTTTGATATTCCGTTGATTGGGAAGTATCTAAAACAAAAAGACCGTACTGATAGCACTACCAATGGTAAAACAGGGTTCGCAAAACTGATGGGCAGCTTTATGGATAGTACCAAGCAGTATGCTCGTATTAGCGTTAATATGAAAGATATTGGTAGCAAAGCGTTGCCAACTTTTCTGAATGAAGTACAGCAAGAAGCCAATACTATATTTGATACCTCTAAGTATCATGTTACGTTCACAGGAACGAGTGTAACTTTTTTAGAAGGCAGTACTTTTATCATCAACGGCTTACAGGAAAGCATTGTATATGCTTTCCTACTGATTGCTTTATGTATGTTATACTTATTTAGAGGTGTAAAAATCTTATTGAATTCATTGATTCCCAACGTAGTTCCTTTAGTGATAACGGCAGGTATCATGGGTTGGACTGGCGTTAGCTTGAAACCAAGTACGGTTTTGGTATTTAGTGTTGCATTGGGCATTGCAATTGATGTAACCATTCGTTTTTTAGTAAACTATAAACAAGAGCTACCATTATACAAGCATAATGTAGATACTACCTTACGAGCAAGTATTTACCATACGGGTATCTCTATTGTATATACTTCTATTGTATTGGTAGCAGGCTTCGTAATATTTTGTTTTAGTGATTTTGGTGGAACTAAAGGTTTGGGTTGGCTTACTTCTGCTACGTTGGTGGTAGCAACACTCACCAATTTGATCTTATTGCCATGCCTGATGCGTACTTTCAGTGCAAAAGCATAAGTACTTACATTAAAAATGGCTTAAAGGTTAAACAGAATTCCTTTTTTCGACAGCTTTTTGGATAAGCGGTTTGTCTAGTTGTGCATATTTGTTAACAAAACCTTAATGTACATGAGAAGACTGCTTACGCTAATGGTAAGCATGCTACTGTTTTTTGCCAGTAGTGTGTTTGCACAAAACAAGACTGTTACCGGTAAGGTAACAGATGAGAAAGGGGTGCCAGTTGCTGGTGCTTCAGTTCAGGCCGGCAAAGTAGGTACTACTACTGGAGCCGATGGAACATTCACCCTAAGTGTTCCTGCCAATACCAAACAACTCAGGGTTACTTACGTTGGTTTTGAATCTACAAGCGTTAGTATTGGCACTAGTCCAATGTCTATCGTACTTGCTTCAGAAGACAAAAGTCTTAGCGAGGTAGTAGTAGTAGGTTATGGTACACAACGTAAGAAGGATTACACCGGTAACACTGCTTCTATTAAAGGTAGTGCTGTAGCTAACAGACCTGTGCAAAGCTTTGACCAAGCTTTGGGTGGTAGAGCTGCTGGTGTTCAGGTGAACATTCCTAGTGGTGTATTAAACGCTGCTCCTGTTATTCGTGTAAGAGGTATCAACTCTTTATCACTTTCATCAGTACCATTATTCGTAATTGATGGTGTGCCTACTTTCACTGGTGATTTCTCTGGTACAAATGCTGCTGCTAACCCTTTAGCTGCTATCAATCCTAATGATATCGAAAGTATCGATATCGCTAAAGATGCTGCTGCTACAGCTATTTACGGTTCAAGAGCTGCCAATGGTGTAGTTTTTGTAACTACAAAGAAAGGCTCAAGAGGTAAGGCTAAAGTTAGCTATGATGGTTGGATTGGCTGGAATCAGCCATTCGGACTGCCTAAGTTATTGGATGCCTTCCAATACACTGAATTAAAGAATGAGGCTTTACGTAACGCCAATGCGTTTTCTGCTACTAACCAATTCCGTTTAACAAATGGTCCTGATGGGCAACCAATTAATACTGATTGGTATGATGTTGTATACCGTACAGGTATGATGCATAACAATGCAGTGAGTGTTAGTGGTGGAAACGAATCTACACAATACTACATGTCAGTGGGTTATACTGAGCAAGAAGGTATCTTGAGAAGAAATGACTTTAAGCGCTTAGGTATTTTGATGAATGTCGACCATAAAGCTAATAAGTACATTAGCATGGGTGCCAAGTTACAGTACACCAACAGTATGAACCTAGCTTCACAAAGTTCTGGTTCTTTACCTGGTGAGGCATTTAACACAACAGGTTTAGGTCGCGTGCCCATGATTACTGCACCTAACGTAGCTCCTTATAACAACGATGGTACTTATAACCTTGCAGGTAACCTTATTGGTGTAATGGGCAATTTAGTTGGTCAGGTTGGTTTTAGTAACCCTGTAGTAGGTTTTGATTTAAACCGCTCTAACAGTGAAATCAACCAAATGCAGAGCAACCTCTACATTCAAGCTAAGCCTTTCGAGTTCTTAACATTAAAGAGCACTTACGCTTTAGATTATGTATATGTTGATAACGAGTTGTATCAGCACCCATTATCAAACGAAGGTTTCTCTACCAATGGTTTTGCTCAAAGCTGGTATAACAAAACAAAGCGTTGGGTTTGGACTAATACTGCTCAATTCAGCAAATCATTTAAAAAACACAATGTAAGCGCTTTAATAGGTGTTGAACAGCAAAAGACTGAATTCATTGGTTTTGGATTGTCTCGTCAAAATGTAAACGACCCTGCTTTCACTAATATTCAGGGTGGTTGGACAACACCTAACACCGCTGGTTTAGGTATTTCTGATAACTATCTGTACTCTGAATTCGCAAGTGCCAACTACAACTTTGATCGCAAGTATTTTATCGCAGCAAATATTCGCCGCGATGGTGCCTCTCAGTTGGGTGCTAATAGCAAGTTTGGTACTTTCTATGGTATTTCTGGTGGTTGGGAAATTAGCGAAGAAAATTTCTGGAAGCAGTCATTCTTTGGCAAAACTTTCAGTTCATTCAAAATCAGAGGTAGCTACGGTAAGGTAGGTAATATCTCTGGTTTAGGTAACTATGCTTCACTTTCTCAATTTACATCAGGCTTATACGGTGGTGCTGGTACAGTTGCATTTGCGCAAGCAGGTAACAACAACCTTGGTTGGGAAACTAGTACTAAAACCGACTTTGGTGTGAATTTTGGTGTGTTGAACAACAGAATTACCGCTGAATTAGCTTACTATAAGAACAACGTTAACGGATTGATTTTGAACGTGCCTCAGCCACCTTCTGCAGGTTTGCCAAATGCTATTGCAACCAATATCGGTAGCCTATATAACGAAGGTTTCGAATATTTGATTTCTGCTGATGTAGTTCGTGGTAAAAACTTCACCTGGAGAGCTTCTATTAACGGAGCTTATAACCATAACGAAGTAACTTCACTAGCTCCTGGTATTACTCAAATTCTAACTGCAACTTCAGGCTTAGAAAGTGTTAACATCACTCGTCCGGGTTACTCAATCGGTCAGTTATTTGTAACACGTACAGCTGGTGTTGATCCTGCAACTGGTAGAAGAATTTTTGTAAATGGTGCTGGTCGTCAGGTTTTCTTCCAACACGTAGCTCCTGCTGGCCAGGCTCGCTTTATGTTTGCTGATGGTACAACAGCTCCTGCTGTAGGTTCTCAAGATGCGGTTGTTTATGGTAACACCATTCCTCGTTGGACTGGTGGTTTCGATAATACTTTCCGTTATAAGCAATTTGAATTAAACGTATTATTTACATACCAATTAGGTTATAACATCTACTTTGGTTCAAATGCTGGTTTGCGTGACCAACGTTTCTGGAACAACTCAACAGATGTGTTGGCTCGTTGGCAGAAGGCTGGTGATGTTACTGAAATTCCTCGTTTGATTTTTGGTGATAACATTTCAAACGGCTCATCTTTCCCATTAGATGTGAATGTATTCAATGGTAATTTCTTGAAGTTAAGAGGTATGACCTTTGCTTATAACTTACCTGCGAAGTATGCTGATAAGTTGAAGATTTCAACTGCACGCTTCTATGTAGCTGGTAACAACCTAGCTATCTTTAGTAAGTATCCTGGTCCAGATCCAGAAGTTTCTTCAAATGGTAACACACCTGGTGCACCAGGCGTAGACAGAAATACAATTGCTAACGCAAGATCTATTACTGTTGGTTTGAACATTGGTTTCTAATTACTTAACGGAAAAGCAACTACAAATGAATAAATTAAATAAAATATTGATAGCAACGGGGTTGGCAGGCCTATCACTTACTTCTTGTAAGCGTGATGTTGATTTGTTTCCAGCTCCAACAAATACTATCTCAGATTTAACGGCATACGATACCCGCGACCGTATTGAAGGTAACGTTCGCTCTATCTATGCATCTATCAAAAACAGTGGCATGTACGGTGGTCGTTATCAGATTTTTAACGATATCCGTGGTGGCGACTTTAACAATGAGCGTACCAACGTTGTAACGGGTTTTGATGTGTGGCAATACACACCCACCAACAACTCTACCAATAGCGTACAAAACCATTGGTCACAAGCGTACTATGTAATTAATCTTGCCAATGTTTTTCTCGATGGTATGAGTAAAAAAGGTACAGCTGTAGTAGGCCAAACCTTGTCTAATAACTTTATAGCCGAAGCTCGTTTCTTACGTGCTATGAGTTATTACTCATTGTTACAATTCTATTGCCGTCCTTTTGCCGATGGTAATGGTTCTAAGCCCGGTGTTCCATTGCGTTTAACGCCTAATACAGGTTCTGGTAACTATGCACTAGCAAGAGCTACTGTTGCACAGGTATATGCTCAAATTTTAGAAGATTTGAACTTTGCAGAAACAAACGTGCCACTTTCTTATGCTAATGCTACATTAAACACTACAAGAGCACACCGTAATACAGTAATTGCTTTCAAAACACGTGTTTATTTAAGCATGGGTCAGTGGAATAATGTTATTACTGAAGCTAATAAAATTGTTAGTGCTAATGCACCATTTGCAGCTGCTTCTGGCGTAGTACATACGATGCAAGCGAATGTTAGAACTCCGTATACTAACTTCACTACAACAGAATCTATCTTATCAATGCCATTTGCGGCCAACGAGCAACCAGGTACACAAAACCAATTAGGTTTCTACTATGGTCCTGCTGCATTAAATGGTGGTAGCGGTGAGTATTCATTAATTGGCACTGGTATTATTGCCGATGCTAACTGGAAGGCTACCGATGCAAGAAGAGGCTTCATACAAACTTCTGGCGGTAAAAGCTGGTTAATGAAGTACACTATCCCTTCAACATTTATTGATTGGGCTCCTGTAATTCGTTACCCAGAAGTAATGTTAAACTTAGCAGAAGCCTTAGCAGAAACTGCTACAGGTGTAGATGCAAGAGCTGTTGCTTTGTTGAATGCTGTTCGCCAGCGTTCAGATGCAACAACTACTTTCGCTCCAACTACAAAGGCAGAACTCATCAGCTTAATTCTAAATGAACGTAGAATTGAGTTGTTAGGTGAAGGTTTTGCCGGCGCCGATTTAACTCGTCGTTTGCAACCATTGCCAGCAAAAGCTTCGGTTGCTTCTGTACCATCTACTAGCCAACAATACATTTGGCCTATTCCGGCTAACGAGTTATTGTTAAATCCGTTAATGACTGATAACTAGTATTTTTTATATCGTTTTACTGAGGGCACTGCATTATGCAGTGCCCTTTTTTATGCTGTATCAGTACTATTTTTCAGGCTAGCCATGTTTTAAAATGCACTACTAGCCGAAAAATTTGCCCTCATTTACCGCAAGGCAAAGAATTTTGTTCAATTATTTTAAATTTAAATACGATTCGTTGTTGCAACAATGTAATATACCTTACGGTAAATGTGGAAATGCCGTAGATACAGCTATTTTAAAGATTTTCAGCAATTATCAACCACTTAGCTTTTTTGATAAAAAATTAACATCAAAAAGGTTGGCAACTCGTTTTTTTTAACAGTGGATGCAGCAAAAGCAAACTATTTTCTGTCTTAACAACTTGTTTTTAATCTTTTGTTAATTAAATTGCCGACCTCAAAAAGAAAATCAGCATTTATGAGAAAACTGTTCATGCTTCTTAGCATGTGCCTATTAGTTGTTCAGCTATGGGCACAAAACAAGTCGCTTTCAGGTAAGGTGACGGATGAGAACGGTAGCCCGCTAGAGGGTGTAACCGTGTTGGTAAGAAAAGCAAACCTGTTTGCGGTTACCAAGAAAGATGGTTCGTTCACTATTTCGAACGTACCAGCTTCTGCTACAGAACTTGAGTTTACCTTTATTGGTTACAGCGCTCAGGTAGTTAAAATTGGTTCAACAACCAGTTTTGGTGTTAAAATGGAACCTTCAGCTAACCAAAATGAAGGTGTAATTGTAACAGGTGTGTATAAAGCCAAGAAGGCCGAATATGCTGGTGCTGCTGCACGTGTATCTGGCGAGGCTATCAAAAACATGCCTACTGGTTCATTCGACCAAATGTTACAAGGCCGTGCTCCTGGTGTATCTATCTTAAGTGGTAGTGGCCAGCCTGGTACTGCTGCTAACGTAACCATTCGTGGTCAGTCTTCAATTTCTGGTGGTAGCACTCCGTTGTATATCTTAGATGGTATTCCGGTAGAAGCTGCTGTATTCCAGTCTATCAACCCTAACGATTTTGAAAGTGTAGACGTATTAAAAGATGCGATTGCACAATCATTATATGGTAGCCGTGGTGCTTCTGGCGTTATCGTTGCTACTACAAAGCGTGGTGGTGCTGGTAAGGCTCGTGTAACTTATACTGGTCAGTTCGGTGTTACAGGTCGCCCTACTTTCAACTACGATATGATGAATAGTGAAGAGTTATTAGCTGCTCAAGAGCGTTTGGGTACTATTCTTCCTGCTAGTGCTGCTACCTTGCCTGGTTGGCAGTTATCTCAGTTGAACCCAACTTATGTTGGTGGTACACCTGCAGTACGTGCTGCTATTGATCGTCAGCGTGATAGCTTGAAAGGTATCAATACCAACTGGGATGATATCTTCTTCCGCCAAGGTACTTTCAGCAACAATGAAATTGGTATCAGCGGTGGTACAGGTAAAACTCGTTTTTACTCAAACTTAGGTTACTATTCTGAGCAAGGTATCATTGACCGTAGCGATATGAAGCGTTTAACATTACGTAATAACGTTGACTATAGCGATGATAAACTTAGCTTACAGTTAAGTTCACAATTAGGTTATGTAAAGCGTAACTTCCAAGAGAGTGTTACTTCTAACTCTATTGCCAACCCATTCTTAGCTACACGTTTAGCAGTACCTTACAGTGTACCTTTCCGTGCCGATGGTTCTTTTGCAAGTGGTGCGCCTCAGTTAGATGGTCGTAACATTGGCCCTAACTTATTGGATGGTATGTTCTGGAACGAAAACTACAACGATCAATTAAAGGCTGTTGTAGGTTTGACTGCTACTTACAAAATCACTGACAACATTTATGCTGGTGGTACTGTAGGTATCGACTTCCGTGAAACACAAGGTACTACTTATAGCGATCCTCGCAACGTGTATGCCCGTACATCAACTGCTATCAGAACACGTTCTGGTTCAATCTCTGAAAGCTTAACACGTTTCTTCCAATTCACCAACCGTGGTTTCATTGGTTATAGAAACACTTTCAAGCAAAACCATGAAATCGATGTAACTGTATATGGTGAATACATCCATACTGCTTCTAAGTCATTAAGTCAGCAAGGCTTCGGTATCGATCCTAAGCGTCCAAATACACCTGCTGCAACACAACAAGGTGATGCCGTTAACCAGTTATTTGCTATTGTTGGTGGTGGTAAGAGTCAAAGAAAAATTAGCTCTGCTTTTGCAACTGCTAAGTATAGCTTCAAGCAGAAGTATACATTTAACTTCACTTATCGTTACGATGGTGTGTCTATCTTAAATGAAGACAATCGCTTCAACGACTTCTACGCTGCTGGTTTTATCTGGGATGCAACTAAAGAGAAGTTCTTAGCTAACAACAAGTGGATCAACTCTTTAAGAGCTCGTGTAAGCTATGGTCAGTCTGCCAACTCAGATAACTATCCTCTAGGTGACTTCGGTTACTTACCTACTTACTCACAGGTTTCATTAAACAACGGTCAGGCTGGTATCGCTGTAGCTGGTGTTGGTAATCCTAACGCTCGTTGGGAGTATACTAATACTTTAAACGCTGGTATCGACTTCTCAATTTTGAAAGATCGTGTTTACGGTAACATCGAGTGGTATAACAAAGAAACTATCGACTTATTCGTAAGTAAGACTTTAAGTTCTACTGCTGGTTTAGGTAACGGTGCTGCTCAAGAATTGAACGCTGGTAAATTACGTAACCGTGGTTTTGAATATGTAATCAACTACGATGTAATTAAGAAGCGTGATTTAACTTGGACATTATTTGCCAACGGTGCTGTTAACAGAAACGAAGTTGTTGATCTAGCTGGTGTTCCTTCTTATGAAAGAGGTACTGAGTTAATCAAAGTTGGTATGCCTATCGGTTCTCAGTTTGATGTTCGTTGGGCTGGTGTTGATGCTGCCACTGGTCAGGCTTTATACTATGATTTGAATGGTAAAGTAACTAACCAATTCTCTGCTGGTATCCGTCAGCAAACCTTCGGTACATGGCAAGCTCCTTACTCTGGTGGTTTCGGTAGCCGCTTACGTTACAAGGGTTTCGATTTCAACATCTTATTCTCTTGGCAGAACGGTGCTTACCGCTACAATAACCTAGAGTTCTTCATGGAAAACCCTGGTTTCTTAACAAGTGGTTACAACCAAGCTCGTAGCTTAAACTTCTGGGCTCGTCCAGGTGATGTTGCAACTGTACAGTCTCCTGCACAACAGAACCAGTTCACTTCTAAGTACATTCAAGATGCTGCTTTCGTAAGATTACGTAACGTGTCAATTGCTTACACTGTAGATCGTGAAGTATTAAGCAAAATCAAGTTTATCCAAGGTTTACGCATCTTCGTAAATGCGAACAACTTGTTGACTTTCACCAACTGGAAGGGCTTCGATCCTGAAGATAACAACAGCATCTCTTTATCTGAGTTCCCGAACCCACGTACAATCACTGGTGGTATTGAAGTGAAATTCTAATTCTTAAAAGACTACGATTATTACTATGAAATATAGAAATCTATTGTTAGGTACTGCACTACTAGCCTCGTTCGCTAGTTGCAAAAAAGATCTAGATCTTTTACCTACCGACTTAGTTACAGAAAACAACGCTTTCATTAGCGTGAACGACTTACAGTTAGCTACTAACGTTGCTTATAACCGTTATGGTTGGACCAGCGCCATGTACGTTAGTGCTTTAGCATCAGACGAAGTTCGTTTCGGTGCCAACAACTCTGGTGCAGGCCAGTTCGTATATCGCTTACAGTACAGTGCCGATGGTACTAGTGGTGGCGATGTAATTGGTGCATGGGGTAACATGTACAGCATGATTGATCAGTGTAACCGTATTATTCCAAACATTGATCGTGTACCCGCTGCCAACGCTTTTGAAACAGGCCGTAAGAGTATCATCAGAGCTAACTTGTTAGCCCTAAGAGCTACAGGTCATTTCGAATTATTACGTTGGTATGCTCGCCCTTTCACAGCGAACGATCCACTTGGTGTACCTGTGATGACTACAAGTTCACTTGATGGACAGCCAGCTCGTAACACAGTTGGCGAAACTTTAGCAGCGATTGAAGCAGATTATGCTCAGGCACTAAGTTTATTGCCTGCTGTAACACCTGCAACTTTCTCTGATACGGTTTTAAACCAGATCAACGTTAAAGGTTTACAAGCTCGTGTAGCCTTGTACAAGGGTGAGTGGCAGCGTGCAGCTGATCTTGCCAACGAGGTAATCAACTCTAATGTTCGTCCTTTACAAACTGGTACTAACTTCACTAATATTTGGAACGATCAAAATACAACCGGTGAAGTTTTATACCGTATTCGCTATAACACTTCAACTGCTGCAGGTGCTATGTGGACTGGTACCGATGGTACATTACAGTTCCAACCTTCTAACAAATTGTTAGATACTTATGGTACAAACGACGTTCGTTTAACTGCATATATTGGTACAGGTAGTGCTGCTAATGGTGTTGCTACTGGTCAGCGTTTTGTAAATAAGTTCTTTATCAGTGCTCGTGGTGGTCGTGTAGTAGATGCTAAGTGTATGCGTATTGCAGAAATGTACTTGATTCGTGCAGAAGCTTTGGCTGAGTTAAACAACTTAACTGGTGCTGCTGATGCTATCAATACACTTCGTGCTGCTCGTATCACTGGTTACACTCCTGTAACTTTTGCTTCTCGTCAGGCTGCGATCGATGAAATCATGTTGGAGCGTTACAAAGAATTAGCATTCGAAGGTTTCCGCTTCTTTGATTTGAAGCGTAAGGGTTTACCTGTTGCTCGTGATGCTCGCGATGTTGATGGCGGTGCTAACAGTAACTGGTTAAGCTTACCTGTAGGTAACTTCCGTTTCACTTTCCCAATTCCTGCTAGCGAATTATTAGCTAACAGAAATATGGTACAGAACGCCGGATACTAATTTTGTAAAAGTCAAAACCTAAATCATGAAACTTAATTTCATTAAACTAGCCGTAGCCACTACATTATTAGCTGGCGTTTTCGGAAGTTGTAAAAAATACGATTCTTACTTAGCGCCACCATTGCAAGCACACTTCACTAACAGAACAGGTGGTGATTTGGTGGTTGCTTTAGGTACTCGTTTTGCTGTACCAATGGGTGTAACATTACCTTCTACGGCAGCTCGTACTATCAGTTATACCATTACTTCACCAACAGGTGCAGTAGCTGGTACACACTACAATATCGCTACAGGTACTGCTAATGCATTACCACTTGCTCCTAATCGTGTAATCGATTCATTAGTAATCAATGCAGTGCCTGCACAATACACTGGTGCTAACGCTGCACGTATCGATACACTCATTATTAGCATCAGGGCCAATGGCGATTTCCAGCCTTCTGATTACAATGCAACTTACCGTTTGGTATTAAAGGCAACTTGCGATATCAACCCAGCTCAATTGGTTGGTTCTTATCCTAACACGCTTGAGCAACCTGGCACTGCTAGTCAGTATGGTCCTTATACTACTACTGTATCAACGCCAACTACAAATGCGAATGGTACAAGTGGTACTATTAGAATTGCTAATATTTATGATGATGGTTGGGCTACTGTTACAGCTAATATTAACTGGGCCAACCCAGCTGCGCCAACAATCAC
>DMPB01000174.1:0-9497 GCA_003456175.1 Chitinophagaceae bacterium
TGCTACGAGTACGCCCCTGCGGATCGGCAAAGCTGCTAAATCGGGCGTTACCCTCTAAGGTTAATAACTGATTGGGGGTATAGTTATAATTGCCGTTAACATAAAAACTGCCTCCATCGCGGTAGCGATACAAGCGCTTTTCAGCATCGCTATATTGGTTATAGGTGTACCCAACACTTGCATTAGCTCGTAGTTGTTTGTTAAAAGTGTAGCCACCCCAAACACTTGCTTCGTATTCGTTTCTATCACTAATATTTTGCCATGTAACTTCGGTTTTACCAGCATCGGCTAAGGTTCTAATGGTATTAAAAACATCTTTCACACGATTATAACCAAGCGAACCATTAATGTAATATTTGCCTTTAGTTAAGCTAATATTCCAATCGAAATTATCGGCAAGGCATGCATCTAAAAATGGATTTCCGAAACGAATATTGTATGGATCGGCATAATCAACACTTGGATTTAATTCGCCAATACCCGGCCTGCGAATGCTGCTTCTGTACACCCAACTGGTATTGAATTGCTTTGAAAATTCTTTACGCAAGGTTATGTTGGGCAACAGATTCCAATATTGATTATTCACCGGTAAGGCTGCTGGTTGTATAAACTCAAATGCTAAATGCGTGTACTCTGCCTGAACACCGGTTATCAATCGCCATGTTTTACTCAAGTTTAAAGTAGCCCCCACCCTTGCGGTAAATACTTGTTGCGTGAAATAAAAATCGTTACTTAACAATCCATTATTAATCCATGCACCTGATGATTTTTGTAAAAAATCTGTAAGTAGTGCATTATGATAACCACTGATTTGATATGTTGCTCCTGTGCTAAAAATGTGTCTTTTTTTACCGTAAGGTTTATCGTATTGTAACCTTAATCCAGCATTGTAATTGTTATTATCGGTACGTTGTTGCTGCGAACTATCTATACCAGTAAACACGTAGTTACCAGTTAAAAACTGCTGATAAAAATCACGTTCGTTATTGGTATTGTTCACCGCCGCATTTGCAATCAAGCGAAACACTTCGGCCTGATCTTTTTTGCCCTTACGGGTAAATGTATAATTGAAATTATGGCTACTGTTATTACCCTCTGTTGCATTACTCCGCGTACTAATACGATACGGTTGCTCAAAACGGTTGATATTAACAAACTGTACATTGCTTAGGTTATCGAACCAATTACCGTTGCCTTGATACACCCAACTGTGCAAGTGCTGTTTATTATGCTCATAATCGAACTGAAGGCGAAGGTTCGGACGAATATTTTTATTCAGAAAATTACCATCGGTATTAAAACCATTAGTGCTATCGCGGTAATAATTGCTTCGCCGACTGTAATTATTACCTGGCAAGCGATTGGCGCCTGTACCTACGGTGGCAGTCATATTCCACTTAGCGGTTCTATAACTTACATTTACCGCAAGGTTAGCATCGCCTCTTGTGCCGGCGTTCGCAGTGATACGACCTGTAAAACCTACCTTTCCTTTTTTAGTGACAATGTTTATAACACCGCCTTGTTCTGTAGCATATTGCGGTGGCGGGTTGAGCATTAATTCAATTTTTTCAATGCTACCTCCGGGCAAGCTTTCTAGTAAATCTTGTAACTGTTGTGCATTGAGTTCAACAGGCTTTTCATCAATTAAAATTCTGGGCTCACGGCCTTTTAAAAGAATTCTACCATTCGGATCGTTATTCACCAACGGCATACTTTTAAGTATTTCAGCGGTGCTACTGCTGTTGGCCAAAGCACTCTGACCAACATTATAAACAATGTTACCATCTTTACTTTCAATGAGGGGCCGTTCGCTGAAAACAATCACTTCTTCTAATTGATTGGCTTGCTGTTTCAGTTTAACATCGCCAATATTCATATCGTATCTATCGTCTCGCAAGAAAATACTATCGATAACAAGTACAGCATAAGACTGTGCACGAATGCGAAGTTTATAATAGGAAAAAGGCAATTGTTCAAGTAAAAAAGCGCCCTTTGCATCGCTAATAGTGTTGAAGGTAGCACTATCGGCTTTATAGCTTTTCAATTGAATGGTTGCATTACTTATAGGCTTACCCGTAACCGCATCTATTACGTTACCCATTACAAGACCTAACGCTTTTCGCTGTTGTATTGGTTGACCATAAATTACATTGCTGTAAATGATTGCCGTAAAAAAGGTTGTAATTATGGTTAAACGTGTTAGCAATGTAAGTAGGTTAAATATTTTGCTGAGGCAGTGGTAATGGTGTTGGCTCGGCCTGAGGTAAAGTTATAGGTGGCGGTGGTGTTTTCAAAATAGGCGTTAGTTTCATTAAGAAACCGATTCCGATAACACTTTTGAGCTGTAATGCCGGACTGTTTTTGTTATCACCAAACAACTTTACATCATCATCATAGATAAGGTCTAAGTTATAAGTTGCACTTAGATATTTATTGATTTTAAAGGATACCAAATTCGTTAAGAAAATATCTATGTTTTCAGGATTGTTATTGTAATTACTGAACAAATCTAACTTACCTCGATAATGTACATTTTTCATGATTTCAGTTTGGTAGTTCACACTTGCAAATGCACCTATTTCACCAATAGAATTTCTACCAGCAGGTACACCATACAAACCTTTACTAGCCAACCTGTTACTTGCCACTACTACCCAACGACTCGTTAATGGCGACATGAACAAAGAGAAGTTTGGCTTTGGCTTGTAATCAAAACCAATAGAAAGTACCACATATGCTGGCGATAAAAAGGTACTTGATAATGTTCCATTGCTACCAGAATAGGTTAAACCATCAAAAAACTGACTACGGAAATTGAATAACCCTGATAGATACCATTTGTTAGCAGTATCCATCTTGTAACCTACTTTGCTCAATAAATCAAAACGATCATCGTTTTTTCTACTACCCAAACTTGTTGTTTGAATAAAACCAAAGTTCACATCCAAGCTATTATCCCATGTGTAACGGCCTTTTTTGTGTAAAATGTAGTAATTGAAATAACTGTTGATGGCTAATGTGAAGTTATCGCCACCTGCAGCCCAATTCACCAAACTACCCTGCGAAACATTCAGATTAAAAAGTCCGCCCCGCTTCCATAACCATTGTGTAGTATCGTTATTATCTTTCTTAACATTACGAAACACTTCGTTTGGCAATCGCCGTACCGTAATATCTTGTGCTTCTGCCAGATGGTAATAGCCTAAAAACGTAAGTAAGAGTAAGTAATATTTCATTGCAGCAAGGGTAGAAAACCAAACTAATTTGTCAAATATAAACGCAGTATCACCGATTGTTTGTGTTAACAATCTGCCAAACTGTCACCAGCTCGGTTTTTTACCTATTTTTGTCGCCAAATTTTGAATAACGCATGGAAATGTTGGATTTGGCTACAAAGGTACACGACGAGGCAAGACAAGGCGAAGCCTATGCTCCATTTGCCCAAGACCCCAATCAATACAAAAAGAGATTCTACATAGAAAGCTACGGCTGTCAAATGAATTTTTCCGACAGCGAAATTGTAGCTTCTATCCTTAACGAGCAAGGCTTTGGAGCTACGCGTAATTTTGAAGAAGCCGATTTGGTATTACTCAACACGTGTAGTATCCGCGAAAAAGCAGAACAAACTGTTCGCAAACGCTTAACCGAGTTTAGAAAACAAAAAGAAGCTCGTCCGGGTATGCTTATTGGCGTACTTGGCTGTATGGCCGAACGTTTGAAAGCCAAACTCTTAGAAGAAGAAAAACTAGTAGATATGGTAGTGGGCCCCGATGCTTACCGTACACTACCCGGCTTAATTGAAGAGGCTGAAACTGGACAAAAAGCCGTGAATGTGCTACTAAGCCGCGAAGAAACCTATGCCGATATATCACCTGTTCGTTTGAACAGCAACGGTATTACAGCATTCGTAAGTATTATGCGTGGCTGTAACAACATGTGTAGTTTCTGTGTGGTACCATTTACCAGAGGCCGCGAACGTAGCAGAGATGCAGTGAGCATTGTAGAAGAATGCACCGACCTTTACCGTAAGGGCTATAAAGAAGTTACACTATTAGGCCAAAACGTAGATAGCTATTACTACGTAGCCGATAATGAAGCGCCTGTTAACTTTGCGCAACTCCTCGAAAAAGTAGCGCTTATTGCGCCAGATTTAAGAGTACGTTTTAGTACCAGCCATCCGAAAGATATTACTGACGATGTGCTTTTCACCATGGCCAAGTATGAAAATATTTGTAAATACATACACTTACCAGTACAAAGCGGTAACACTCGTGTTTTGCAATTAATGAACCGAACCTATACACGAGAATGGTACATGGCTAAAGTAGATAGAATCAGAGAAATACTCCCCGATTGTGGTATTAGCAGCGATATTATTGCAGGCTTTTGTACCGAAACCGAAGAAGAACATCAAGATACTTTGAGCATTATGGAGTATAGCAAATACGACATGAGTTATATGTTCTTCTACAGCGAGCGCCCGGGTACGCTGGCAGCACGCCGCTATGCCGATGATATACCTGAAGCTACCAAAAAGCGCCGCCTTACAGAAATTGTGAATGTTCAAAACCGCTTAAGCTTGGCCAGCAATAAAAAAGATATTGGCAAAACTTTCAAAGTACTCATAGAAGGCAATAGCAAACGTAGCGACAACGATTGGATGGGCCGAAACAGTCAAAACAAAGTAATTGTATTCCCTAAAAACGAACAACCGCTACAAGCAGGCAATTACGTTTCGGTACATGTACACGATTGTACACAGGCTACCCTCATTGGCACTATTGTTACAGCCTAACCTTACGGTAAATGTTTGAACCACTTAAAGCTTAGTAACCACACCATGGCCGATATACAATCTATTAAAAACCGATTTGGGATTATTGGTAACTCACCAGCACTCAATCATGCACTGAACGTGGCATCGCAAGTAGCTGCCACCGATTTGAGCGTACTCATTGTAGGCGAAAGTGGTGTTGGTAAAGAAGCCTTCTCTCAAATTATTCATGCTTTAAGCAGCCGTAAGCATAATTCTTTTATTGCGGTTAACTGTGGTGCAATACCCGAAGGCACTATCGATAGCGAACTTTTTGGCCACGAAAAAGGAGCCTTTACAGGTGCTGTAGATAGCAGAAAAGGATACTTTGAAACCGTTAATGGCGGCACCATTTTTTTAGACGAAATTGGTGAAATGCCCTTAGGCACCCAAGCTCGTTTATTACGTGTGTTAGAAACAGGCGAATTTATTCGAGTAGGTAGCTCAAAAGTGCAAAAAACCGATGTTCGGGTAATTGCAGCTACTAACCGCGAATTACTAGATTTCACACAAACAGGTAAGTTCAGAGAAGATTTGTACTATCGCCTTAGTACGGTACCTATTCGAGTACCATCGCTACGCGATAGAAAAGAAGATATTTTATTACTATTCAGAAAGTTTGTGGTAGACTTTGCTGAACGTTACAAAACAGCACCCATACAACTTACCGACGATGCCAAACAACTACTCACCAACTACCCTTTTAAAGGCAATGTTCGTGAGTTAAAAAATATTGCGGAGCAGCTATCAGTGTTGTCAAACAACAGTACTGTGAATGCCGTAGAACTACAATCGTTCTTACCAGAAAAAACTGGAGCAAAAAGCATGGCACAGCTACCCATGTTAGCGAATACAACTACTCATCAGGGCGATTTTTCGAATGAAAGAGAACTACTGTACAAGCTATTCTTCGATATGAAGAAAGATGTTACAGAACTCAAAAAAATGTTTTTAGACATTGTTCAAAATCCAGCCATGGCAAGCTCGGCGGCTGCTTATACCAAAGAAAGCCTATTGAACGATTTTAGTATCCCTTCACAAGCAACCAATACAGAAGTACATCTACCGGCCACAGCAACGCATCCAAATTTTTACGCAACACAACCACCGCATTACAGCAACACGGCAGCACAGCCTGTAATTATCAACACAGCAAACGATAACCGTGTTGTTAGCGATATTCATGTACACGAAGAAGTAGAAGAAAGCTTAAATATCATGGATGCAGAAAAAGACCTCATCATCAAAGCATTGAAAAAACATAAAGGAAAACGTAAAGATGCTAGCATTGATTTAGGTATTAGCGAACGTACCCTCTATCGTAAGTTAAAAGAATACGATATCGAAGATTAACCATTTGCTTTTGATTAGTTTTGACACATATGAGATTCCCTTACGGTAAATTATTAATTGCACTTTGCATCTGTACAATAACATTGTTATCAACTGGTTGTGGCATTTATACCACTAAAGATGTAAGTATTGATTACAGTAAAGTAAAAACAGTACGTATTGGTTTTATTCAAAATAAAGCAAGCTACATCAATCCACAATTAAGTCCTCGCCTTACCGATAACATACAGCAAAAAGTAGTACAGTTTACCAAGTTAAAACGTGTTGATACCGATGATGCACATTATCAAATAGATGGCTACATTAATGGCTACAACGTAACAACATCGGGCGTTGCAGGCCAACAAGCTGTAACCAACCGCTTAACTGTAGCCGTACATATTACCTTTAAGAATACAGTTGAAAGCGATACTAAAGAGTTTGACATATCTAGAGATTTCGATTTTCCTGCTACACAAAGTCTTAACCAAGCAGAAACACAATTGTTAGAAAGTATCGTCCGCAATTTAACCGACGAAATTTTCAACCGCGTATTCAGCAATTGGTAACCCGCTAAAACAAGCATATGCAACCAACGGTACTAACACAACTCAACACTTGGGCACAACAAATAGCGCCGCAGCATAATACTTTAGCGAGCTGGCAAGCCATTGCAGCACAATATCCGTGGTGCAGCTTAGCACATTTATTTACCGCAAGGCACCAACAACAAACCAATCCTAATAACCATCTCGAAGCCTTACAAACAGCCACGCTACATATTGGCAATCCGTTTTGGGTGAAGCGTTTTGCAACAGAAGATATTGACACATTATTTCCCGTAGCTAACCAAAACAACGCTACTGTACACCTTACGGTAAATGAAGCCCCATTAGCCACAAATTTTGAAGAAGATGCTTCGGCAACAGACATTGATGATACAGATGCACCTGCCGAAAACGAAGAAGATGCAAGTGTGGAAGCAGCACCTATCAGCAAACTCGGCAGTATGCTTAGCGAACAAGCAGCACTTTTCAAACAGGCCGTTCCTGCCGATGCTACGCTTCCCATTCTTAGTGAACCCTATCACAGCATCGATTATTTTGCTTCGCAAGGCATTAAACTAGATAAAGCAGCCCCTGAAAAAGTAGTAGTACTTGCCAACAGAGTGCAAACCTTCACTGAATGGCTCAAACAAATGAAACGCCACAATGCCAACCCAACCGATTTAGGTACCTCACCTGAAAATGAAGCATTGGTAAGCAATATGGCAACAGCAAGTAACACTATTGGCGATGTAGTAACAGAAGCCATGGCACAAGTACTCGCTAAACAAGGACTAAAATCGTCGGCAATTGGCATTTATAAGAAATTGATTTTGTTACATCCCGATAAATCTGCTTATTTTGCCAACCAAATCAATTTGTTAAACAAACAATAACATGGTATACGTATTCTTAGCGTTAATCATTTTAGCGTCTTTATTACTTGGCTTCGTTGTATTGATCCAAAACCCTAAAGGTGGCGGTTTAAATAGTGCTGTAGGTGGTTTCAACAATCAATTAATGGGTGTAAAGCAAACTACAGATGTACTTGAAAAAGGCACTTGGATTTTTGCAGGTTTAATTGGTGTGCTTTGTCTTTTCAGCACTTTATTTTTCAAGGGTGCAACTGGCAACAACAAAGGCTCTTTATTACAAGAAATTGATACTAAAGGTGCCCCAGCACAACAAGCAGCCCCAGCAGCTACACCAGTTGCTCCTGCACCCCAAAAATAATTGGTAACACCGTCAATATATTTTCCCCCGCAATAATGCGGGGGTTTTTGTTTTATTTACGTAAGTGTAACAACTTTGCAATACATGAAAAAAATCATAAAGTACAGTTTTGTTGCCATACTAATATTGGCTCTTACTGGTGCCTGGCTATTACTTAGTAATGCTACTACTTTTGAAAAAGGCAGCAAATACTTTTTTGTAACTGCAAATGCAGATAGTAAAAATGCTTTTGAAGCGCAACTAGCGAGTAACAACGCACTTCGCTACCCTAATTTGTTTTTAATGGTGGCCAATACCGTAGGTGTTTGGGAAAAACTAAAATCAGGACGTTTTGAATTAACCGCTGGCGAAAACATACTAAGCTTTGTGCGTAAGCTACGTAACAACAAACAAGCATCGGTAAAATTGGTGCTGAATAAAGAACGTACACCGCAAGATATTGCAGGTTTATTAGCGCAACAATTTCAGATAGATAGTGCTGGTATTGTTTCTTTTTTTAGCAATAATGAAGCACTTGCCCCGTTTGAGGTTGATTCTAATACTGTTACCACGCTTTTTATTCCGGATACGTATTATATTAACTGGACTACCAGCATTGAGAAAATACTGCAACGCCTCAAAAAAGAAAGAGATGCTTTTTGGGATAAGAAAGACCGATTGAATAAAGCGAACGCACTGCAACTCACACCCAATCAGGTATATACCATTGCTAGCATTGTTGAAGAAGAAACCAATATGAACGATGAAAAAGGTAATGTAGCAAGTGTGTACATTAACCGTTATCGCAAAGGCATGCCACTAGGTGCCGATCCTACCATTAAATATGCATTGAGAGATTTTTCTATCAAGCGTATTTTATTTGGGCACTTAGAAGTGAAGAGTCCTTACAACACTTATCGTAACAAAGGCTTACCACCCGGCCCAATTTGTACCCCTAGCAAAACAACGATAGACGCAGTACTGAATGCCCCCAACACCAACTATTACTTTTTTGTAGCTAAAGACGATTTCAGTGGCTATCATAAATTCAGCGAAACGTACGCAGAGCATCAGGCTTACGCCAAAGCTTATCAACAAAAGCTAGATGCTTATATGGCACAGAAAAACAATACCGGCAAGTAATTTTAAAGATGACCAAGCTGCAACGCATTTTAGTAACTAGTGCACCAATTGCTTTTGTAATTCGCAAGAGCAAACGCATTGTGCTTCCTGGTTTCGAAGCTGTACCGTTGTACGATGTGGTCATTTTCTTCTTCCAACAAATTAACAAGGTAGGACTTAACGAAAGAGCTGCAGCAGTATCGTTCAACTTTGTAATGGCAATTCCGGCGGCAACGCTTTTTCTCTTAACGTTAATACCATACCTACCTTTTGATAATTTATATAACGAGTTACTCCGTTTCGTTGGCGACCTTACACCGAACAAGCAAACAAAACAAGTAATTGTCAACTTCTTAGAAGATTTCTTCCATAAACCCAAAACAGGCTTACTTTCTATCGGTTTTGCCTTGGTAGTTTTTTATAGCAGTAATGCCATGATGGGTATTATACGCACCTTCGATAAAAGCATTACA
>DMPB01000174.1:9723-11729 GCA_003456175.1 Chitinophagaceae bacterium
AAAGCATTACAATAGATAAGAACAAAACCAACTTCATAGAAAAACGTTGGCGTGCCATTCGTATGACTACCGTTTTAATTTTTGTAGTTATTGCAACCCTACTCATTTCTATGGGGCAAGGTTATATATTTAAAAATATCATGCGTTTGCTTGGCATTCAGAGTAGTACCACACAAACTGTTATTCATTACACCCAATGGCTGGTGGTAGTATTATTGCTAGTATACAGTATCGGCTATATTTATAAATATGGGCCAACAGTTACCAAACGGTGGAAGTTAGCCAGTCCTGGAGCCATCTTCGCAACCTTACTGATTAGTTTCGCTACGCTTGTTTTCGCTTATTGGGCACAAAACATCAGCACTTACAGCAAAGTCTACGGCTCTATTGGTTCAATTCTCATCATCATGACGCTTATTTTTATTATTGCACTTATTATACTCATTGGTTTTGAACTTAACGTGAGTATATCGGTGCTTAAAGCCACAGCTGCTGCAAGAGAAAGAGCAGAAAACCTTGCGGTAAATGAACAAGCACAACTAAGTCAAAACGGATAGTGCAAGTATTATTTTTTAAATGCGAAATACACCGCACCAAGCAATAAAGCGAAGCTTACAAGATACTTCCAATGGAAAGGTTCTTTTAAATACAACACTGCGAAAAAGCTAAATACAACGAGCGTAATTACCTCTTGAATCATTTTCAACTGAAAACCATTGAATTGGTATTCGGTAAATCCAAACCTATTTGCAGGAACCAGCAAGCAATACTCAAAAAAAGCAATGACCCAACTCACTACAATGGCTTTCCATAAAGGCACATTCTCTTGCTTTAAGTGACCATACCAAGCGATGGTCATGAACACATTAGATACAATCAATAGGATAATTGTTTTCATATATCAGCATAACATTTACGTAAGTACAACTTAAGGTGTATCGTATTTTCTATGCTCAGATGGTGGTTGTAAGAACCGTTCATCTTCAAAAGGTAAAGGCTCATTGGCCACAAAAGCAATAATCTGTTTTTTCACCCGATTATCGCGATAAATATGATTATGCCCCAACCCACTTGTAGTAATGAAATGTATATAGGGTAGCTGCGCTGCTCTTATCGTGGCAGTATCGGCATAAGGACAAACAGCATCTTTTTCATCGTGCAGCCAAAGAATATTGCAGTTGCTAATGGTAGGCAGTACCCTGCTCACAGAATACCACTCGATACTATTGCCGCCCAGGCTTTTGATATGCTGATGAAACGCTGTTAAAACAGGCGGCGCCATTGGTATCCATTTAGTGAAATGGTGCACTGCTGTACTCGCTTCAGTTGCAGGCGCAATTAATACCACTTTTGTTGGCAATACCTTCAACTGCTCTAAAGATAACGCTGTAGCCAATCCTGCCAATGAATGTGCTATTACCGCATCAAAACCGCCGAAAGCTTCGTGCAACTGCAACATCAGGTTACGATAACGTAAAGAGTGGATGGTAGTACCATCGCTTAATCCGTGGCCAGGTGCATCAAACAAATACACTTCAAAGCCTTTTGATTGTAGTGGTGTGATATATCGTTCAAACTTGTAACAACAGCTATCAAAGCCATGAGCAATGAGCACTTTTTTGCCATTGGCATTACCCTGTGGCATAAAAACAAAGCCTCTCACCCGTTTATGTTCAAAATTTACCGTAAGGTGCTTGGCTTTTTTAAACAAAGGTGGTTGCTTACGTTTGGGCTTACCACTGAAAGGGGTACAAAATAAATCGAAAGCCCATTTGGCTGCCCGCTTGGGCGATACCACTGCTCTTACTTTAAGTTGCGTACGAAAGTAGCTGAGCACTACTTTTTGCTTTAGTTTTAACTCCATAAATAAAGCGTAAATGTATGAAGGTTGTACTTGTAGGTACGGGAAATGTGGCCACTGTTTTGGGAAAACTTATCGTACAGCAAGGGCATACTGTGGTTGGTGTAAAAGGTAGAGCACAGCAAGCCACCGAAACACTAGCACA
>DMPB01000174.1:11976-14705 GCA_003456175.1 Chitinophagaceae bacterium
CTTGCAGCGGAAACTATTATTACCAATGTTACGCCAGTAGCCGACATGTATGTGATTGCCGTGAACGATAGCGCTATTGCTACTGCTGCAGCTACGCTATCTATACCCGATAATGCCATATTGGTGCACACTGCAGCATCTGTAAGTTATGAAGTGTTACAACCCTATGCAGCACAAGTTGGTGTGTTGTATCCGTTGCAAAGCTTACGTAGCCAAATGCCTTATATTCCTAAAATTCCTTTTTTGGTAGATGCACCTGATAATATTGTTGGCGAACAAATTTTTGCTTTTGCTACATCGTTATCTGGTCAAGTAGCCTATGCCGATACCAAAACACGTACTCAACTGCATGTTGGTGCTGTTGTGGTGAGCAATTTTGTTAATCATTTGTATCATTTGGCATATGAGTACTGCGAAAAAGCAAACCTGCCTTGGGATATGTTGCAACCTTTAATTCACGAAACTGCCGACCGATTACAACTGTTACCACCATCGCAACTACAAACAGGGCCTGCTATTAGAAAAGATTTTGCAACCATTGAGAAACACCATGCCTTGTTGGCTGCATACCCGCAATTACAAGCATTGTATCAACAAATTTCAAGTAGTATTATTCATACCTTTCGGTAAATGATGATAAAGGCTGTAACTCGCCAATAATGGTATAGCTTTTAGATGGTATTATCATATCAAATGGATAAGGGGTTTGCTACGCAAACCCCTTATCCATTTGATGCTTGTATCCTCATTTACCGTAAGGTATTAAGCTTCGGCTTCCATATAGCTTGCTACAGGTTCGCAAGTACATACAAGATTTCTATCGCCATGGGTATTGTTAACCCTTGCTACGCTTGGCCAAAATTTATTGTTACGAACGTATGGCAACGGGAACGCCGCTACTTCGCGACTGTAAGGCTTATCCCAAGCATCACTCATGACAGCAAATTGTGTATGAGGTGCATTTTTAAGTGGATTGTTGGCTTTATCGGCAGTGCCGTTTTCTATCGCTGCAATTTCACTTCTGATAGCAATCAACGCATCACAGAAACGATCAAGTTCGGCTTTATCCTCGCTTTCGGTGGGTTCAATCATAATGGTACCCGCCACTGGGAAGCTCATGGTTGGTGCATGAAAGCCATAATCCATCAAACGCTTGGCTACATCCTCAGCTTCAATGCCTGCGCTGGCTTTGAACGGACGCAAGTCTACAATAAACTCGTGTGCACAACGACCATGATGGTTGGTGTACAAAATGCTATAATGATCTTTCAATCGAGCCATCATATAATTTGCATTTAAGATGGCATACTCGGTTGCTTTTTTAACACCTTCGGCGCCCAACATTCTAATGTAGGCATAGCTAATTAATAAAATAGACGCACTACCCCAATGTGCCGCCGATACAGCACCTTTACCTATGCTGCCATTGGTGGTGATATGTCCAGGCAAGTGTGCTGCTAAGTGCGCTTTCACACAAATAGGCCCCATGCCAGGTCCGCCGCCACCATGCGGAATTGCAAATGTTTTATGCAAATTCAAGTGACAAACATCTGCACCAATATTAGCGGGACTGGTAAGACCAACTTGAGCATTCATATTAGCACCATCCATGTATACTTGTCCGCCGTGTTCATGAACAATAGCACAGAGTTCTTTAATGCTTTCTTCAAATACACCGTACGTACTCGGGTAGGTAACCATGGTACCAGCTAATACATCGCTGTACTGTTCTGCCTTAGCTTTAAAATCATCCATATCAATGTAGCCATTATCAAGTGCTTTCACCACCACCACTTTCATGCCCGTCATAACAGCACTTGCAGGGTTGGTACCATGGGCACTGATCGGTATTAGCACTACATTACGCTGTGGATTACCGTTGGCCAAATGATAGTTACGTATGGTTAATAATCCGGCATATTCGCCTTGTGCACCGCTATTGGGTTGTAGGCTACAAGCATCAAAACCGGTGACTGCACACAAATAATCGCTTAGTTCTTGCGCCATTTGTGCATAGCCCATCGCCTGTGCAGCAGGCACGAATGGGTGAATTTGACTGAAGTTAGGCCAACTTAAAGGCATCATTTCTGTAGCAGCATTTAACTTCATGGTGCAGCTACCTAAAGAAATCATAGAAGTATTTAAGCTCAAATCTTTATTCTCCAATTGCTTGATATAACGCATCATTTGGCTCTCGCTACGATGACTGTTGAATACAGGATGCGTTAAAAATTCACTGGTGCGAACTGCATAAGTTGGTATCGATTGAAGTGCATCTTCGTAATTAAAAGTAACAGCACTGTAGCTACTGCCTGCAGCCTCTGCAAAAACGTGTACAATGTCTAATACATCGTTACGATTGGTGGTTTCATCTAAAGCAATGGTAACAACACCATTACCGTAGTAGAAATTAATGTTTTGAGCGGTAGCATATTGTTCAATAGTTGTTACGTTAGCCACTACCGTAATGGTATCGAAGTAATGTTGGTGTATTACTTCAAAACCAAGTGCTTTCAAAGCTTCGGCTAGTGTTTGCGTAAGCAAAGCAGTACGTTTAGCAATCTGCTTCAAACCTTCGGGGCCATGATATACAGCATACATGGCAGCCATATTAGCCAATAAAGCCTGTGCTGTACAAATATTACTAGTAGCTTTTTCACGCTTAATGTGTTGCTCACGTGTTTGCAAGGCCATGCGTAAGGCTCTGTTGCCTTGTGCATCAATGCTCG
>DMPB01000174.1:14900-16358 GCA_003456175.1 Chitinophagaceae bacterium
TTGATATGCTGCTCTCTTGTTTGCAGCGCCATACGTAATGCACGATTACCTTGTGCATCAATGCTCACACCAATGATACGACCAGGTATGGCACGCTTAAAAGCATCGATACAAGCAAAAAAGGCAGCATGCGGACCACCATAACCTAATGGCACGCCAAAACGCTGAGCACTACCAAAAGCAATATCAGCACCGAGCTCACCCGGACTAGTTAATAACGTTAATGCCAACAAATCGGTAGCCATAGCAACATAACCACCTATGGAATGTACCTGATTAATAAAGTTTCTATAGTCGTTGATGCTACCCTCGCTGTTGGGGTATTGTATCAACGCACCAAAGTAAGAGGCATCAATGGTGGCAGTAGCATAATCGCCAAACACCACCTCAATATTCAATGGATTAGCTCTTGTAAGAATAACATCCTTCGTTTGAGCAAACACATGATTGTCAACAAAAAACTTTGTTGCAGTAGGCTTATTAACTTGATGAAACATCAGGTTCATGGCCTCTGCAGCAGCAGTAGCTTCGTCTAATAAACTAGCATTAGCAATTGGCAAGCCAGTTAAGTCGCTAACCATGGTTTGATAGTTCAACAAGCTTTCTAAACGGCCTTGTGCAATTTCTGCCTGATATGGCGTGTATTGCGTATACCATCCCGGATTTTCAAAAATGTTTCTCAAAATCACACTAGGCGTAAAAGTGTTGTAGTAACCCTGTCCGATAAAACTACGGGCAACTATATTTTTCGCAGCCATTCCTCTCAACAAACTGAGCAGTTCGGCCTCACTCATAGCCTCTGGTATTGGCAGTGCTTCTTTGATACGAATGCCGGCAGGAATGGTACTATCTACCAAATCGGCCAAGGTTGGTACGCCAATAGTTTGTAGCATCGCTGCCTCACTGCCCACCGTACCAATATGGCGAGCTAAAAATTCGTTTTGCTGTTGTTGAAAAAGATGCATGCTATAAGAAGTTATCCGGTGTTAAAAATGCGTTGCAAAGTTACATGCTAACAACTGGTAATTATCTAAATTGTTGAAGCTATCCACATACAAGTGGATAACTGTAATGAACCTTTCGGTAAATGCCCACCTTAAACACCAATTTCACTATTTTCGCCCCCTGATATTATGAAGAAGATTGAATTGGAAATAGTTGCACTCAGCCACAGCATTACGCAAACGCACTCTTACGCTGTTGTACTGGGCGAAATGAACGGCCTACGCCGCTTGCCTATTGTTATTGGCGGCTTCGAAGCGCAAGCCATTGCCGTTGCTTTAGAACGCATGCACCCTAGCCGACCACTAACACACGATTTAATGAAAAACTTCATGAACGCTTTCAACGTAGAGCTCATGGAGATTGTTATTAACGATTTGCAAGAAGGTATTTTCTACAGTAAACTCATTTGCGTAAGCGAACACGATACAGTAGAAATTGATAGTCGCACCAGCG
>DMPB01000207.1:0-4486 GCA_003456175.1 Chitinophagaceae bacterium
GTGCTGCAAGATCCGTTTGTACAACTGCGGTATCTTTTACCGTAAGGATACTTAAAGCATCTATTTCGGCTTGTGCATTGGGTACTTGGCGTAAGCCTTTCACAAACCAAGCTGCTCCCAACGCATCAGGGTTAACACTCACCTGCGGGTTGTTAGGATCTTGACCAAATATGATATACTTAGTATTTAACATGTTTAATACTGGCATACAATTCGGAAAGTTATACAAGTGCTTTTCTGCTAAATCTTGATAAATACTCAATTTCGCAGGATGGTATCCGCCAATGCTTTTATGGAAGTAAGAGGTTCGAGCACCATAGTTGATAGCTGCTTGTGGTCCTTGCGTTACATCAAATACACGATAGTAGCTTTTGTCTTGCAAAATCTGATTGTCAGCAGCATTAGGTGTGAAAGTAGCTTCATTGTCTTCTTTTATTTGATAGTTTTCGCTACTCAGGTATTTGGTATCAACACTTACAATATCTATAAACGCAAGCACACCAATAATAATACTAGTGAGTGTTGCCTTGAGCATTTTTTTATGAAATGCCCAAATAGCAGCAATAGTAGCTATCATAAAAAATATGCTTCGTAGTAAGCTGCTCAAAAACAACGCTTTTCTATCGGCAGTAACACCGTTGATATAACTACGTACCGCATCGGTAACTGTAGCATCTTTGATGTCGGCAAGTTGACTCGTAATAGCTAATTCACGCTCACCTAAATAGTCGAAGCTCATGTATAAAAATAGTAACACAGCTATTACAACTCCATTAATATAAATACCTTTTTTGATATGATTCCAGCGTTCATTTTCTTGATTAAAACCATAAAGTAATTTATCGAGTGTAAGCATGGCTTGTAAGCCTACTAAAAAGGTTGGAATCACCAAAATCATACTTGGGGCTCTAAATTTGTTATACATAGGTAGGTTGTTCAACATAAACACGTTGAACTCTTTGAAATAGCTACCCCAACTTAACAAGATGGCAAAAGCACTACAAGCTAAAATCCACCACTTATGTTTGCTGTCTAAAACTCCAAAACCTAACAATGCCAAAAAGCAAATAATAGCACCAGCGTAAGGCGGGCCACTTGTACCACCAATACCACCCCAATATCCAACAGGGTAGCCTAATTGTTGTGCAATTTGTTGTGGCATGTTCTGCAATGCAGCCATTGCCTTACTGGTACTTTCTTCAATTTCTGGCTTGCTACTACTACCACCAAACATTTTTGGAACCATGAGTACAAATGGTTCTGATTTGTAAATGCTGTAGCTTAAAGCATAATCTTCGCTTAAACCACCTTTGCCAGCTGTTTTAGGATTCGTTTGTTTAGCGAGTTCACTTCCGCCTCTAATAGTAGCTTTAGAATATTCGTAGTTTGTATATATAACAACAGCATTGCTTAATACACCGAACGTAACGCCTGTTATTGCTAAGCCAGCGGCAATCAATAAATGCTTAAAATCTTTCTGGAGTATCCATTGTACAGCATAGCCAATACTCATGAATAAAGCAATAATAAAGCCATAGTAAGCAATTTGATAGTGATTCATAGCAATCAGAGCACTGCTGAATAATGCTGTTAGCGCAACACCCCACGCATACTGCTTCTGATACAATAAACTTAAACCAGCTATAAAACCTGGGAGCACTGCAATGGTGAGCATTTTAGTATCATGACCTTCGGCAATGATAATGGCATTATAAGTTGCAAAAGCATAACATAAAGCAGCGAAAGTGCCAATCCAACTGCGTACCCGCATAACCTGACTAAGAAAGTAAAAGCATACACAAGCCAAGAAGAAAAAGTTCAAAGGCTTAGGCAAGTACAAACTCAGTATGTTGGTAAAATGAAAGGGTAGTGTATTGTTATTATTACCAATAATTAAGTATCCTGGCATCCCGCTAAACATGCCGTTGGTCCAATTGGGTACCTTTCCTGTAAGTTCTTGTACCTTCACTTGATCTCTGGCCATAGCCTTCCATTGGGTAACGTCGGCTTGTTGAAGTACTTTGCCTTCTAAAGCTGGCTTGCAGTAAATGGCGGTAACCACTAAGAAAATAGCAATGGCTATAGCATGTGGTAATAATTTCTTCCAATCAAAATTTTTCATGACCTCTATTTTGGGCAAAGCAAATAAAAGTATTTTGCGTTGAACTATTAAGAAATATGTCTACTAGTAATGTACCGCCAATAATCGAACACAAGCATCCGCGTTTATTGCTTTTCATACATAGGGTGCTTTTTATCTGTAATCTGTTGTTTATTGCTTGTGCCGTTATTCAAAATACGCCCATTGCTAATACCGATGCTATACCTTCAGCTGTTATTGTATTGGGCTATTTAGTAGCTCCGATTTTTAATTTTCTACTAGCAGTTATAACCATTGCTCGCAAACTTCTTAAGAAGCTTTCACATTGGCATTGGTTGTATGGATTGAATTTGCTGATGTTAGTGTTACAGTGGGTATATCTCATTTACGTAAGGGGGGTGTAAAGTATACCTTACGGTAAATAAAGATACGTATGCAGTACAACTTACCATTGAAGTTGCTTTCTTACTTCATCAACCACAATTTTATCAATGGGCAACGATAGAGCTGCTGGCTGAAAATCAGATGCATCAATCCACCGGAAACTTTCATACTGGCCTTGTATATCTGCCTTTTGTGCAGCAGAAAAGGCAAATGGTTTGTTACTAGTACGTAACTGTTCAAGTGCCACTGCATCGGCACTTACAAAGTAGTAAATAGAAATAATCTGATCACTATTGTTAAAGGCCGAAATTTGAAAAAAGTCGGTTGTGTATATATGTGCATCTACATTTACAGTAAGGCCTGTTTCTTCTAAAAATTCTCGTTGTAAGCAATCTCTGGTGCCCTCGCCAAATTCTAAGCCACCACCCGGAAATTTGGTAAAGTAATTACCTCTAATAAGCTCATCGCTTACCAAAACCTGTTGATATTGATTGACTAAAATACCATACACACGAATATTAAACTTGCCTTGAACCATTCAACGAACTTTTAGCGGTGTTTAAATTATAAATTGTATTTTGTACAAACCTAACTACTTTCCTCTACGTACATTATCAACCAAACCCCGTTTTATGAAGAAACTTTTTACACTCTCTTTCATTGCGCTTGGTATGATTGCCTTGCAATCGTCTGTTAATTTTTCATCGGTGCCACCAACCGGTTACACAGGTGCTTCTGGCGATTATTGTAATAGTTGCCACGGCTCTTTTGCACTTAACAGTGGCGGCGGCGGTGTTAGCATTAGTGGTTTGCCCACTTCGAACTACGTACCCAATCAGCAGTATACATTTTCGCTTACTATTAATCATGGTACTGCCGATAGACGCCGCTGGGGTTTTTCGATAGCAGCTATTAACGGAAGTGGCAATAGTGTTGGCTCGTTCTCTTCTACCAATGCCAATGCTGCTCCTAACAGTACAGAACTGAGTCATAACAACGCAGTAAGTACGGGTGATGCTAACACGTATACTTATAATAATTTACGTTGGACAGCACCTGGCACGGCTAACCAAGCGGTAACCTTCTATTATGTTGGTAATGCCGGTAATGCTGCAGGTGGTAGCGGCGGCGATTATATTTATTCAGGTACTTCTGCTATTGCTTTACCTATTACCCTTGCTAGTTTCGATGCTATTGTAAAGGGCGAAACTGTTGGCCTCCGCTGGAAAACAAGCAGTGAAATTAATGGCGATCATTTCTTGATAGAAAAGAGCGATAATGGTCAGCATTTTTACAGCATCGGAAAAGTGATTGCCAATGGTAACACCACTACTACGAGCAGTTATTCATTCACAGATGCAAAACCTTCTTTCTTTGAGAGAGACATTTTTTATAGACTTCAATTGGTTGATAAAGATGGTTCTCGTAAGCTTTCAAATACCGTGAAAGTTAGATTAGCTGCTTCTGAAACGCAATTGATCAAAGTGTATCCTACTATAACAACACGTAACAGTACGGTAGCTGCCGATATTAAAACAGAAAAAAATAGAACCATTGATATCCAATTTATTGATAATACAGGTAAGTTATTAGCTACGCAAAAACATGCATTAATGAGCGGAAGTAATACCATTAGAGTTGCCATGCCAAATAATGCTGCTACAGGAGTTGTATTTGCCACCTTTAGCAGTGGCAATTGGAAACAAACCATTCGTTTAGCAATTCTGTAACACCATGTGTACCAACAATAAAGGGGCGGCCGCAGGCCGCCCCTTTATTGTTAATTGAATATGGTATTGAACCTTACGGTAAATATCAATGCATACGGTCGCCACGAACCTCCAGGGTTGGTATCAGCGCAGCCTCAAAATCGAGCCACTGCTGCCAGCGTTCTCTTACTTGCGCTTTGGGTAAGTACTGTTCGGCTAAATCAATGAATAAAGCATAGTGCCCAGCTTCACTTTCCATGAATCTTCTATAAAATTGGCGCAACTGCGGGTC
>DMPB01000207.1:4707-7395 GCA_003456175.1 Chitinophagaceae bacterium
GCTGCGGGTCACTTAAACCTTCACTCAGTCGTTTAAAACGTTCGCAGCTTCTAGCCTCAATCAAAGCCATGGTTAACAACTGATCTAAAAATCTGCCTTCATAGCTGCCACCTTTTTGTTGAAATGTAAGTAGGCCATTCACATATGCATCTTTACGTTGTGGCCCAAGCGTAAGGTTGCGTTTTTTAAGTTCTTGTAATACCAATCTAAAGTGCCCCCATTCTTCCGTTACAATGGGTGCCAGTGCATATACCAATTCAGTTTTATTGCTGTAGCGCTGAATAAGACTTATGCATGTTGTGGCTGCTTTTTGCTCACAGTAAGCATGGTCGGTTAAAATATCCTCTAATCGCATGGCCGCCAAATCAACCCAACGTGGGTCGGTAGGTAATTGTAATCCTAAAATATTACGTGTAGCCTCACTTAATACTTCCATAAACAAGCTATTTCAGTTGCAAAAATGCTGTGTTTGTAGTGATGTGTTCGCAGATATTTGTAAAAATTGAACTGATGCCTTACGCCGATGATTTTTTAGTGCCTAAACTCGCCGAACGTACCCAGCAGCATGCATTGCGTAAGTTGTATGTACCTGATAGTACGCTGATAGATTTTTGTAGTAACGATTACCTAGGTATTGCAACAAATCGTTTATTGCAAAATCCAGCACATGTTACAAGTGGCAGTGCAGGTTCTCGGTTATTAGCCGGCAATACTTCATTTGCCGTAAGGCTAGAACAACAAATTGCAACTTTTCACCAAGCCGATGCCGCCTTGTTGTACAATAGTGGTTACGATGCCAACGTGGGTTTGCTAAGTTGCGTGCCGCAAAAGCAAGATGCCATTCTGTACGATAGCCTAAGCCATGCAAGTATTAGAGATGGTATTAAGCTTAGTGCGGCAGCAAGTTACGCGTTCGTGCATAACAGTATTAGTAGTTTGGCCGAGCGTTTGGCGCAAGTGCAACAATCGGGTGTGGCACAAGTGTTTGTGGTAACGGAATCGGTGTTTAGTATGGATGGCGATATTGCTCCCTTACGGGAAATGGTGGCACTATGCCAACAGTACCAAGCTCACTTGATTGTTGATGAGGCACATGCTACGGGTATTATAGGTTTGCGAGGAGAGGGTTTAGTACAAACTGAGGGCCTTACGGCAAATGTATTTGCACGTATTCACACTTTTGGTAAGGCTTGTTGTTGTCATGGTGCTGTGGTACTCGGCAGCGAACGTTTGTACAGTTATCTTATCAATTTTAGTAGGAGTATCATGTACACTACAGCTTTGCCTGAGCATGCCCTGTATGCCATTGAGCAGTCATACACCCTATTCCCAACAATGCTACAAGAACGAAGCCACACAGCAGCATTGGTACAGCAGTTTCAGCAATACGAACATTGTTACGAAATATTAGTATCGAATACACCTATACAAGCAGTTGTAATACCCGGTAATAGTGCTGTTAGAGCGGCAGCACAACAACTCGCTTCGCAAGGGTTCGATGTACGCCCCGTACTGTATCCAACTGTACCAAAGGGTAAAGAAAGGTTGCGTATTATTTTGCATAGTTTCAATACCATGCAACAGGTACTAGGTTTATGCCAAACACTGAATGATTTTAAACTGCTATCAATGAAGTAGTGAGCTTTGTAAGCGTTACACCAACAAACCTCCAGCAAAATCTTTACTGAAATTACCTTTAATGCGTTCCATAGGTGGGTTATAATAGCCGTGTTTCACCTGAGGGAACTCTTCTTTAATAGCCTCCATAATTTGGCGGATACCAACAGGCTCTTCAGGCTGTGTAACACCAATGAGTCCTAAATACCAATCAGGATCAATATTGAAATTACGCCACTGAATCATTTGCAAATCGGTACTTTGAATTAAATATCGTAGTGCTTCATATTCACTTTCAGTGTCCGTCATGCCGGGAAATACAAAGTAGTTGATGCTTGTCCATCCATTGTATTTTCTCACCACACGTAAGCTTTCTAAAGAGTCTTCGAACTGATAATTGTTGGGGCGGTAATAAGCTGTATAAATACTTTTTTGAGCACTGTTTAAACTTACTCGCATACTGTTTAAGCCTGCTTGGCAAAGTGCTTCTACCGCTGCAGGTTTTGAACCATTGGTATTAATATTAATGCTACCACGTGGTGTATGCTTGCGTATTTCAACGATAGCGTCTTTAATGGTTTCCCACATGAGCAGGGGCTCACCCTCGCAACCTTGCCCAAAACTAATAATAGGGAAGGGGGCTTCCATTAAATGTGGTACTGTGAATTCTACAATTTCTTCGGCTGTTGGCTTAAACTGTAAGCGGTCTTGCGGACTCGTAATAGTTTCTTCTTCTGGCTGAAACGATACGCAGCCAATACAATTCGCATTACATGCTGGGCTGGTAGGTACGGGGCACTCCCAACGACCTAAACTAAAATTACGTGCAGCCGGACAAGTATATGTTTGACAGCAGTTTTCCATCAAGTGTTTTACCAAACGGTTATCGGGGTAAGAACTTAATAAATGTTTCGTTCCTTTATCTATCGCTGCTTGATGGTATCCTGCACACTCTTGGCGTATATCGGGTTCTACTCTTACAGCGGTTACATAAAATTCATTGTTATACCAACCTGCCGCGGTGTAACAAAACAGCGGTAGGGTGGGTGCATCGGGTGCTGTTTCGTATGC
>DMPB01000185.1:0-3182 GCA_003456175.1 Chitinophagaceae bacterium
AGCTTTGTCCGGCACGATTGCTGAAAAGTTCTGTACCCACTTTAAAAAAGCCATCTCTTTCTAGCATTTGTTGGCTTTGCCATCCTTCAAATTCGTTACGACCAACAAAATAGCCGCTGTAGGTATAATCTTCTTCGCCACGTGGGCCAGTCATGTTTAAGTGGTAGCGTTGTGTTGCGAATTGTTGTAACAATGTTTTTTGTTGCGTATACACAAAGGCACCTGCAAAAAATCTGGTATGTACGCCTTGCTTACTGCTGTTATAGTTGAAAAAGTATTTACCCGTAAGGGCGGCTCTAATAAAACCATCGCCTTGGTCTATCACCATATCTGCACTGTAAGGATACAACGCACGTTTATTGTATACACCTGTTGCCAAGCGATTGATAGAACGCTGTACTCGCTGCAGTTGCGCAACACCGCTGCTAAAATCCAATACCTCTTCTTGTAGGTTAAAGTGCTTGGCTTGCAGCCACCAACGGGTGGTATTACGAGCATCGCTAGGGTAGAAGGTTATTTTAATGCCAGGCGTAATACGTGTTGTGCGTTGGTGTAGCGTTACATCGTCTTCAGGACGTTTGAAGTTATCGGTGGTGAATCGAAAAGCACTTAAGCTTGCTTCTAACCAATAACGCTTACGATACCAATGATAGCTGACTCTGCCACTGCCGCTCAATGCCGCCGACTTAGTGCCAATCATGGGCATTACATGAAACTGAAATCGCGGCATGGTAAGTTGATAGTTGTGTATAGCCATACCTGCCAGTATACCATCGTAAAAGTTATAGCCAGCAACAGGGGTAATATTGATGTACTGCGTTGTAGCCGCTTGGTTGAAGCTGGCGAATAAGGTTGCCCGCAGCTTTTGATACGGACTAGCATTGCCACTTACGTAAATGCCGTCGCGCCAACTAGTATCGCTTGTATTGGGGAAATAAGGTTGTAATGCGTTGAAGAAATCTTGCGGTTGTAGGTGTTGAAAGCAGTTGCTTTTAAACAAATTTTGTATAGCACTATCGAACTTATGGGTGCCCATTGTATTGGCAACACTTGTTAGCCATTGTGCTCCCTTGTTATAGGTGATGAGTCCGTATTGCAGGCTCGATTGTTGTGCTGCTGGTGTAGCTATTGGAACATCGCGTTGTGTACGCATCATACCTTGTAATAGGGCATTTTCAATGTTGGTGCTTGCAAATTTAGCATCAAACTTGGTGGTAGTAGTTGTAGGATAATAGCGAGCTATGTAACGCTTTTCGTAGTAGCTGTTAACACTTTCATCGAGCCACGCATAGTTACGTTCGTTATTGGCTAGCATGCCATACCACCAGTTATGTCCGATTTCATGTGCAATTACTTGGTCTAGTGCTTGTCCGCCCTCACCAATGGTGATTAAGGTAATTGTAGGATACTCCATGCCGCCGCTGCTGCCATTTTGCGGACCTGAAACAACATTTACCGTAAGGTATGGATAGGGGCCTATGTGTTCGCTGTAAAAACGGGTGGCTTGTTTAGCATATGTAGTACTTTTTTGCCATTCGTTTAATTCCCAAGGATGGTAATAGGTAAATACATCGATGGTTTTGTTGGCAAGTTGCAAGGTATCGTAATTCACGATAAACGATTTGCTGGCGAACCATGCAAAGTCGTGTGCATTGGATAATTCGTACTCCCAAGTTTGTTGCTGCTTACTGCTTTTGGGCACTAACTCGTAAGGGTTGACAGCCGATTTATTTTTTTGCTTTTTTAGTAGTGCTTTATATTCATTTACTATCGACTGCTTTTCGGATGGCTGCTTGCCAGTTGTTTTCAGTTGTTCGAGTAATGTTGCGTTACGTAGGTTGCCGCTAGCGGCAACCGTGTAATTGTTGGGTAAAGTAATAGCTACTTTAAAGTTGCCGAATTCACTATAAAATTCACCTTGATCTAAATAGGGCATTGGGTGCCATCCGTTAGCATCGTATACAGCGGGTTTGGGATACCACTGTGTGATTTGATAGTGCTGACCAACATGTCCGCCACGAGAAAAATAATTGGGTAGTTGTACTTTGAAAGGGGTTGTAATAATAGCAGTACTATGCGGTAGTATGGGTTGCGGTAAGATGAGTTTAATAATATCTATATGCGTTGGATGTGGTTCGTAGCCTGTGGGCTGGTTGTTAACACTGAACGATAAACCAGTAATAGAACCGCGTTCATTTTCTTTAGCGAAATACAAAGCGGTGTTACCATTTTCAATGGTTTGGTTCACTAATGCCGTATTATCGTTTTTATAGGCATTGGGCCAAATATGAAACCAAATATACCGAAGCGTATCGTTACTGTTATTACGGTACTCGTATTGGGCTAGTCCTGTTAATTGATGCAACGTATCATCTAAAGTAACATCGAGTGTATAGTTCACCTGCTGCTGCCAACGTTTGTTTTGTTGTGCTTGCAAGGGTAACCATAAAGCCACAAGTACTAACAGTATAATAGGTTGTAAAATACCTTTCATATGTGCACAAGATAAGGCTTGTACAACAATTTAAAGTAAGTTGGAATGATGAATAAGCTCTTGAAATGCAATGAGGTTTAAATCTGCATCGTACACGGCATCTAGTATAAATTTCTGCTGCTGTTGCACGTAATGATAAATGTGTGCATCTGTGGTTGGGGTAGGTATGGTGTTAAGTTCTGTTTCGTGCACCCAATGCAAAGTACCCTCATTACAAGTAGGTGGTTGTTGCCATGCAATAGCTGCTTTGTACACGTAACTAATCCAATTGTAATTGGTTGGCGATGTTTCAGTGAGAATACCGCAAAAGTGTACTTCATTTACCGTAAGGCCAGTTTCTTCAAACACCTCACGTATAGCAGCTTGTTCTGGCGTTTCAAAAGGGTCTATTTTGCCGCCAACAGGCGTGTACATGCCTGCATTAGGTGCTTTTAAACGCTCTAGTAATAAATATTGTTGTTGATGTTGTAAAATGCACAAAACGGCTACACGTTTAATACCTGTTGGAGTACTCATGCTTGCATTTTAGTTTGAAATAAATCTATAAACTGTGCTACATGATACCCGTCCATTAAGGCATGATGCACATGTACTGATACGGGCATGGTTCGCTTATCTTGATTAACCGTCATTTTTCCAAACGAAATTTTCGGACAGCTATCAGCGAAGCTAAAGCTCCTTGCATGTG
>DMPB01000185.1:3436-3636 GCA_003456175.1 Chitinophagaceae bacterium
GAAAGGCTGGTAAAGTCAATCCACGGAATCGAAGAATAGTGAATTACATTTTCACCGTTAATGGCAGGTATTAGTCCTGTACTTTGTTGCACTTGTTCAATTACCCCTGTTGCCTTACGGTAAAAGATTTCGCTATTAGCATCGTAATCAAGATATGAAAAGCCGAAAGTGCCATCGGCACGGTTAATGGTAGGCGAAGC
>DMPB01000185.1:3902-11870 GCA_003456175.1 Chitinophagaceae bacterium
CGAAGCATGTACAACATCGTAACAGGCTACATCGGTTTTATTTTCTATGCGGTAACGAAATGGCGTGATGGCATTGGCTGCTGCCAAAGATTGATAGAGGTAGTAAAGAAAAAAAGAAATCCCTTTTTCTTTAGCTGTGGTATAAGCTTTTGTACAATCTATGGTAACTGTTACACCAAAAAATGGCTCTTCGAATTGACGAAAAAAATGAAAGTGATCACTTCTATTCCAAGTTGCTACATTCAAATATTGTTTCATGCAGGGAGGTGTTGCAGCAAATCACGAATTGTAGTTAACTCAACAAAGTTTTCGTGTTGTACTGTATGATTAATGGTTTCGTGTGCCCAAGTAGTGTGGTAGGGTATATGTACGGCATGGCCACCAAGTTGCAGCACTGGCAAGATATCAGACTTAAGCGAATTGCCAATCATCATAAAAGAGGCTGGTGCAATATCTAAATGTTGCAATAGTTTCTGATAATCGCTTTCGGCTTTTTCACTCATAATTTCAATATGGTGGAAGTAGTGTTCTAAACCAGATTTTTTGAGTTTTCGTTCTTGATCTAATAAATCGCCTTTGGTGGCTACTACAAGTTTGTATTTACCCGTAAGGGTTTTCAATACATCTTCTACACCATCGAGTAATTCAATAGGCTTAGTAAGTAACTCTTTACCAAGTGCTAGTCATTGTTCAATTACAGTGAGTGGAATCGTATGGTTTGAAACATGCAAAGCGGTTTCAATCATGCTGAGCATAAAGCCTTTAACACCATAACCATAAAGTTGTAGGTTGGCAATTTCTGTAGCGAATAATGCTTTCGCTACGCTATGATGCGGCAAATAAGCTTCTAAAAGTGCACAAAATTTATCTTCTGTTTCTCTGAAATAAGGTTCATTAACCCATAACGTATCATCGGCATCAAAAGCAATAACTTGCAAAGACATACATTTTATTTTTCACAAATTTCCAGCAAAAGTTTGGGATAACCTTACGGTAAATGATGAATGATATTGCCAGCTGATGAACTACTTACCCTTACCACTTAAGATGATACGCAAGGTGTGCAACATGATTTTGAAATCGAGAAATAAACTTGCGTTTTCAACATACATTAAATCGTACTGCATGCGTTCAATCATATCGTCAACACTACTTGCATAACCAAATTGCACCATTCCCCAACTGGTAAGGCCCGGTTTAACTTTTAATAAATAGCGGTAGTAAGGTGTATGTTGATTGATTTGGTCAATATAATATCTACGTTCAGGTCGTGGGCCAACCAGTGCCATATCGCCAATCAGAATATTCCATAATTGTGGTAATTCATCGAGGCGCCACTTACGCATAATTTTACCCCAAGGTGTAATTCGTGGGTCGCTATCGCTACTTAATGCAGGGCCTTGTACTTCGGCATTAGAGTACATACTTCTGAACTTATAAATTCTAAAAGGGCGCCCTTTGTGGCCAATACGTTCTTGTGAATAAATAATAGCTCCACTACTACTAAAGCGAGTGCGAATAGCTACAAATAACAATAATGGCCATAAGGTAACAATACCTATAAGGCTAAGTACGATATCGAGTAATCGTTTTACATTTTCTTGCCAGGCAGGTAGTACACTCGTATGTACGTTAATAAGGGTTGCTCCTAATACGTTAGCTGTTCTTACGCTACCCGTAACAATATCTAAAGTGGTTGGTATGAGTTTAACATCAACATCTTTTTCGCTGAGGCGGGCAATAAGTTGTTCAAGAAAAGCATTGTCTTGCTTATCCATTGCAACAATTACCTGATCAATACGATTGTGGTCAATAATGTGTTCTAAGTTTTGTAATTGACCGAGTTGTGGCAAAAATTTACTTAGTCCGTTTTTATAATTAGCATCAATGCCAATAAAGCCAACTACATTTCTACCTAGGTAAGCATTATTTTGTTTGATTTCTCGGTACACATGCACCGCTCTTTTATTGTTACCAACAAAAAGGGTGTTAAACGAAATCAATTGATTGCTCAAATGGTATTTAGCCACCATTAGCAACAACCAGCGAAAAGCAAAAGTGAGTATAAAGTGTAGTAAACTGTATACAAGAAAACTATTAACAAACTGATTCAGTGGTAGAGGCCACGCATCTAATACATGAAATAAGGGAACTAGAATAGATACACCGAGTAAGGTTTGAATGAATGTAACAGTAAGTTCTGCTAATCTTGATTTTTGATAAATATCTAGTTTGTAAGTACCCGATAACAAATAAATAGCACTCCAGAAAAAAGGGAGTGCCGCACAAGAGCGGAGCCAATATTCTGGCGGATAATTATAAGTAGCGTTCGGCGTAAGGTTGTATACCGCCGTCATAATCCAAATCCAAGCGATACTTGTTGCTATAACATCGGCTAGTACATACCAAAACATGTGTAGTGGTAGCAGCGATGGCAGCAAAAATCTACGCAACCAAGATACCGGTGTTGCTGATTTTTTCAAGTATTTGGTGTGCCACTTCCATGGCAAGATAGCCGTCGATTTCACTCACTACAGTGTTTTTATTATTCAATATGGCGTCTTTAAATGCAGTTAGTTCAAGTAAAATAGCATTTACTTGCTGCACTTCCGGATTCGCAATTGCAATTGTTTTTGTTCCGTTGGGGGTTTCTAAATCGAAAGAAAACACATTGGTGTCGTTGGGTTCTTTCAGTTTTATTACTTCGGTTTTCTTCTCTAAAAAATCAATACCAATATAAGCATCCTTTTGAAATAAACGCATTTTTCGCATTTTTTTCATGCTAATTCTGCTGCTGGTAAGGTTGGCAACACAACCATTATGAAACTCTAGGCGTACGTTGGCAATATCGGGTGTATCCGTCATTACTGCCACGCCACTGGCCGAAATTTGTTTCACATCACTTTTTACCATGCTTAAAATGATGTCTATGTCATGAATCATCAAATCTAGAATTACACTAACCTCGGTGCCGCGTGGGTTGAACTGTGCTAGGCGATGCACTTCAATAAACATGGGTTTCAGCGATACTTCTTTTACCGCAAGGTAAGCTGGATTAAATCGTTCAACGTGGCCTACTTGTACCTTCACGTTTGCCTCTCGTGCCATTTCTACCAACAGCTTGGCTTCTTGCATGGTATTGGCTAGCGGTTTTTCAACGAACACATGCTTGCCCATACGAATGGCTAGTTCGCATAATGCGAAATGGTGGTTAGTGGGTGCTACAACATCGGCAGCATCAATGGCTTGCATTAGGGTGGCAGCATCGGTAAAACGTTGTAGACCAAATGTTGCTGTTACAGCCGCTGCATTGGCATCGTTAGGGTCGTAAAAACCTACGATGGTTACATCGGGTATTTGTAACCAGTTACTTACGTGAAACTTGCCTAAATGTCCTACGCCAAATATGCCAACCTTTAACATGCACTAAGAGTTAAATTGCAAAACAACAAAGATAATAGCTGTTCTCTTTAACGACGCTGTAAAGACCGCCATGTACTATAAATCGTTGCTTTGGGGATAAGTTTTTGGTTGCATTGCTAACTATTTTTGGATTGGTATGTATTTATTCGGTTAATTTGAATGTATAAGCACTTAAGCAATGGTACATTTTCTCCAATCTGTTGGCTTATTATTTTTCGGTTCGCGTTTAAAGCGAATCAGCGATAGCTTTTTGCTCGATGTAAATAAAGTATATCAAAACCTAGGCATTCCCTTTGAAGCGGCTTGGTTTCCTGTATTTTTTATTTTATCGCAGAAACGGCAGGTGGCCATTCGTGAAATCGCTGAAAAACTAGGTATTTCTCATAGTGCTGCCAGCCAAATGGTAAGCAACTTGCAAGAACGTGGCCTCATTGAGAGTGCCGTAGACGAAGATGATGCACGCAAAAAACTAGTAACATTTACAGCCGAAGGTGCAGCCTTGTTGCTAAGGGTAGAGCCAGTGTGGGAAGCCATGCAAGAGGCCATGGAACAGCTGATGGCCGAAGGTGAACACAGCCAGAAAATACTTGACGCACTATGCGATATTGAAAATAGCATTCGCCAGCAAAGTGTACTTGAGCGTGTTGAAACACAGCTAAAGCAAAAAGCAGCTGGTGTTTTGTAATGATACCTTACGGTAAATGTTGATGATAGCCATTACCACTGAACGATTGATTGTATTGCCATGAGTTACAACTACTTACCACTAGATCGTAAGTACACCCATTTTTTTCAGCTACAAAACTTGCTGAAATACCAACAATGGGTAAGCATCACCTTCGATGCCCACGAACGTATTTTAGCTTGTCGAGCCTACCTCGATGAAAAAATGAAAGATGATACCGCACTGTATTACGGCGTTAATACGGGTTTCGGTTATTTACAAAATGTGCCTATTCACGGTAGTCAAATTGCCGCATTACAGCATAACTTACTGATGAGCCACGCCTGTGGTATGGGTGCCGAAGTGCCTGCCGAAATAGTGAAGCTAATGCTAGCACTCAAAATAAAAAGTTTAAGTTATGGCCATAGCGGCGTACAGATAGATACTGTGAATCGCCTGATGGATATGCACAATAACAACGTGCTACCCGTGGTATACACGCAAGGTTCTTTAGGTGCAAGCGGCGATTTAAGTCCGCTCAGTCATTTGGCGTTGCCGCTTATTGGTGCTGGCGAAGTGTATTATAATGGTAGTAAAATGCCATCAGCACAAGCCTTGCAAGCACTTGGCTGGCAACCTTTGCAGCTGCAAAGTAAAGAAGGGCTTGCACTTATTAACGGCACGCAGTTTATGAGTGCCTACGGTATGTATTGTTTAGTAAAAGCTGCACACTTATTACAAATAGCCCACCTGATTGCAGCCATAAGTTTCGATGCTTTTGATTGTGTAAGCGATCCGCTGCATCCTGCTATACATCGTATTCGTCCGCATACTGGGCAAAGTAAAGTAGCCAATATTTTACGTAAGTATTTGCAAGGTAGTGCCATTGCACAACAACCAAAATCGCAAGTGCAAGATCCGTATAGCTTCCGCTGTATACCGCAAGTACATGGCGCCACAGAAGATGTTTTTGAAACGGTTTTGAAAGTATTCATGACCGAAATCAACAGTGTTACCGATAATCCTAACATATTTCCAGAAGAAGATTTGATTGTTAGTGGTGGTAATTTTCATGGTCAGCCACTTGCGCTGCACCTCGATTTTCTGGCCATTGCCATGAGTGAATTAGCCAATATTAGCGAGCGTAGAACCTATCAGTTAATTAGTGGTGCACGCAACTTGCCTATGTTTTTGGTGCAAGATGCTGGCCTGCATAGTGGCTTTATGATACCACAGTACACCGCTGCCAGTATTGTAAGTGAAAACAAACAACTGTGTACTCCCGCCAGTGTAGATAGCATTAGTAGTAGTAATAATCAAGAAGATCATGTGAGTATGGGTGCCAATGCAGCTACTAAATGCCTCCGCGTGATTGAAAATGTAGAACGTGTTTTAGCGATTGAGTTATTAACGGCTGCACAAGCTTTAGAATATCGCCGACCACTACAAAGCAGTGCAGTAATAGAAAACGTAGTACATGCCCTACGGCAAACGATTAGCTTCAATAGTGCCGATAGGGTGCTGTATACCGATATGCACAAAGCGGTAGACTTTATTCGCAGCTTTGATGTAGATGCCTTATAAACCACATTTACCGTAAGGTAAATAATGAAAAATACCCAACTACTTACCGAAGCGTTAGGTAGTTGCAAGTGCTGATACGCTTCACTTGTATTACCCACCTACAAAACTGTACAATGACTGAAACATTGCTTGCCAGCGGCATTCCTGCCACACCTACGGGAACAAATATTTCCTGTAAAGGATGGATACAAGAAGCAGCGCTTAGAATGCTGCTCAATAACTTAGACCCTGCCGTAGCCGAACGCCCCGAAGATTTAATTGTGTATGGCGGAAGAGGTAAGGCTGCCAGAAATCATGAAAGCTTGCACAAAATTATTAAAGCGTTACAATCGTTAGAGAACGATGAAACCTTACTTATTCAAAGCGGCAAGCCGGTTGCCATTCTAAAAACAAATCCAGACTGCCCGCGTGTGTTACTCAGTAACTCGCAATTAGTACCTCAATGGGCTACTTGGCAGCATTTTAGCGAGTTAGAACAAAAGGGTTTGATGATGTACGGACAAATGACTGCTGGTAGTTGGATTTACATTGGCAGTCAAGGTATTGTGCAAGGTACCTACGAAACATTTGCAGCCGTTGCCGATAAGCATTTTAAAGGAACACTCAAAGGTACTTTAAGTGTTACTGCAGGTTTGGGGGGCATGGGTGGCGCACAACCATTAGCCATTACCATGTGCGATGGAGTAGCCCTGTGTGCCGAAGTAGAAGAATGGCGTATTGATAAGCGCTTAGAAACAAAATATCTTGATGAAAAATATACTGATATCGATGCTGCCATTGATAGAGCCCTTGCGGTAAAAGCCGAAGGCAAGCCGTTGAGTATTGGAGTGCTTTGTAATGCCATTCACTTACTAGAGCGTTTAATTGAAAGAGGCGTTCATGTAGATGTACCTACCGATCAAACCAGTGCTCACGACCCGCTTATTGGTTATATACCACATACACTTAGTAACGAAGCAGCTAATACCTTACGTGATACCAATGCCGATGCTTACATGCAGTTAAGCTACGAGAGTATGTATACGCATGTACAACTTATGCTTCAGTTACAAGATGCGGGTGCAATAACATTTGATTACGGTAATAACTTACGTGCTAGAGCCATTGAGTTTGAAGCACAACAGCCTAATCATAGTTTGGTGCAGCAGTATACACCTTTGTTGCAACGCTCTCCCGATAAAAAAACAAGTGCTTTGTTTCCAGGGTTTGTACCAGCGTACATTCGTCCGTTGTTTTGTGAAGGCAAAGGGCCATTCCGTTGGGCAGCACTCAGCGGCGACCCTAATGATATTGCCGTAACCGATGAATTGATTTGCAACTTATTCCCTGAGAATAAAAGTCTTCAACGTTGGATGGCCATGGCGAAAGAGCGTATTGCCTTTCAAGGATTACCTGCACGTATTTGCTGGTTGGGCCAAGGCGAACGTGAAAAGGCGGGTTTGGCATTTAATGAGTTGGTACGTACTGGTAAGGTGAAAGCACCTATTGTAATTGGTAGAGATCATTTAGATACAGGTAGTGTAGCTAGTCCGAACCGTGAAACAGAAGCCATGCTCGATGGAAGCGATGCGGTTGCAGATTGGCCTATTTTAAATGCATTGGTGAATACCGCTGGTGGTGCTAGTTGGGTAAGCCTGCATCATGGCGGTGGTGTTGGTATGGGATACAGCATTCATAGCGGAATGGTAATTGTTGCCGATGGTACGCCTGAAGCTGCAGCCAGGTTAAGCAGAGTATTACGTAACGATCCAGGTATGGGCGTAATACGCCACTTAGATGCTGGATACGATATTGCAAAAGATACAGCTGCAATACATTCATTGGATGGTATGTACAAATAATATATTATTCTTTACTTTACAGTAAATGAGGATATGCCATAACGGCGATAACCATGTTATCGCCGTTTTTCATTTACCGTAAGGTAGTTTTAAAAAATATCAAACTCCCAAGCTGTTTTATATGTGCCATACTGTTCGCTGTATTGTAGCATTGCTTCAAAAAAGGCATCGTTACCTATGGTTGCACTATCGCCAATAATAAACACTTTTTGTTGGGCTCTTGTAATAGCAACATTCATTCTACGATAGTCTTTTAAAAATCCAATAACACCATCGGCATTACTACGCACTAGCGATATAATTACAATACGCTGCTCTTGTCCTTGAAAGCTATCTATGGTACTGATACGAATACCTTGCGGTAAATGGGTTTTCGCAGCAGCAACTTGTGCACTATACGGACTAATAAAAGCAATATCGTTAAGTGAATTTGTTAGTGAAGCAATAATAGCATTC
>DMPB01000013.1:0-6163 GCA_003456175.1 Chitinophagaceae bacterium
GAAAAGTTAGTTATTATACCTGCTTACAACGAAAAAGATAATATCGCAGCTATTATTGAGGCAATCTTTTCGTTGCAACAAGGCTATCATATTTTGGTGATAGATGATGGTAGCCCTGACGGTACGGCTAGCATTGTTAAACGTTTGATGCTGCAATATTCCGACTGTCTTTTCTTGGAAGAGCGAAGCGGTAAGCTAGGCTTGGGTACAGCTTACATTCACGGTTTCAAATGGGCGTTAGGCAAAGGGTACGCTTTTATTTTTGAAATGGATGCCGATTTTAGCCATAACCCCAAAGATTTAGAACGCTTATACGATGCTTGTAAGTTTGGCGTTGCCGATGTTGCTATTGGAAGTAGGTATGTACCTGGCGGTAAAATAGAAAATTGGCCTTTAGATCGCCACTTATACAGTAGGGGTGGTGCATTGTATACTAAATTAATTACTTGGATGCCTGTGAACGACCCTACAGCTGGCTTTATTTGTTACAGTGCAAAGGTGTTGCAGGCCATTAACTTCAATGCTATTCGCTTTGTGGGCTATGCTTTTCAAATAGAAATGAAATTCGCAGCATGGAAGTTGGGCTTTAATATTGCAGAAGTGCCTGTAGTGTTTGTAGATAGAAAGGTTGGCGTTAGTAAAATGAATAAAGGTATTATTAAAGAAGGTGTACTGGGTGTACTTAAAATACAGTGGCAAAGTTTATTTAAAAACTATCGCCGTGAGGTAGCGCAAGCCGATACCGTTACTGGCTAATGGGACTATTATTGGGTGCAATGAATTTTAAGTTACGTTGTATGCCGCTGAACTTGGCACGTTTCATGGCCGATTTATCAAAAATTACATTGAAGGTTTCTTCCGTTAGCATTTGCCAATCGTTCCAACTATAGTTTAAAATGGCAGGTATTGGCTCAAAGCTAGGCTCTTGGTGTGGCTTGCTAAAGCGATTCCACGGGCATACATCTTGACAAACATCGCAGCCAAACATCCAATTGTTGAATTGTTCTTTTTTATCGTGCGGAATGAGTGCATCTTTTAATTCTATTGTAAAATAACTAATGCAGCGGCTGCCATCTACTACTTTGTTGGGTAAGATAGCCTGCGTTGGGCAGGCATCGATACAGCGGGTGCAGGTGCCGCAATAATCTTTTACCGTAAGGTTATCGTAATCGAAAGCAACATCTACAATAAGTGTGGCAATGAAAAAAAAGCTGCCAGCTTGTTTATGAATCAGATTGCCGTTTTTCCCAATCCAGCCAAGTCCGCTAATCTGTGCCCAGCTTCGTTCTAGTACGGGAGCACTATCTACAAAACCACGGCCGTTGATGTCGCCAATAGTGGTGCGAAGTGTAGCAAGTAGTTGTTTAACTTTTTTTCGAATAACGCGATGGTAATCTTCACCATACGCATATTTTGCTACTTGTGGTACGTTGTTGGGCTGCCTTTTTTCGGGATAATAATTATATAACAATGTAATAACTGATTGGGCGCCAGGTACCAAAAGCGTTGGGTTAATTCTAAGATCAAAATGATTTTCCATATAGTGCATAGTGCCGTGTAAGCCTTGCTGCAACCACTTTTCAAGTCTACGGGCATCGTCGCTTAGTTCTTTGGCTTGTGCAATACCGCAATACTCAAAGCCTAACGAACGTGCATTTGCTTTAACGATATGTGCTGGAAAAATTTTCAATATTTGAAATTTGGATATATGCTTTTTTTGAATACTTTCGACGTGTTCAAAATACAAGTAACTTTTATGAGAAGCTCCTTAGCACTGCTAACCTTGTTGTTATTTGCTTACGCAAATGTAATTGCTCAAGATAAATTGGATATAAAATGGGGAAAGGTTGCCCCGGCCGATTTTGATTTAAGTGCAAAAAAAATCGATACTAGTAACTACGCTGTTATTATGGCCGCCGTTGGCGATCTTGAATTTGAGGGTAATAAGAATGGCGGATTTTCTACAAAACTGCAAGTGCGTAAGCGAATTAAAATTCTAAACAAGAAAGCTGAAGATTTAGCTACTGTGGTATTGTACACCGTAACCTCACAAAACGGAGAGGTACAAGTGAGTGATATTAAGGGTGCTACTTACAACCTCACTGGCGATAATGTAGAAGTGAGTGAGCTTAGAAAAGACGCCATATTTACTGAAAAGGTAGATAAGGAAAGAGGCCGCAAAAAATTCACGTTGCCGAATGTTAAAGAAGGTTCTATCATTGAATATACGTATGTGTTGCGTAGCGATTTTATCTTTAATCTACGTCCATGGTTTTTCCAAGATGCCTATCCTGTTTTATGGAGCGAGTACAGTGTTACTATTCCAGACATGTATAACTATGTAACGCTTACAAAAGGATACCATCCTTTTCATGCGAAAGATCAAAAAAGAGGCTTTCAGAGTTATACTGTAATGGTAGAAGGCGATAATCAACGTTCTGAGCGGGTTTCGGTAAATGCCAATACCACACAGGCTCGCTGGGTAATGAAAGATGTGCCAGCGCTTAAGCAAGAGCGTTTTACTTCGACATTGGCCAACCATATTTCATCGATTGAATTTCAGTTGTCTAGCATTCGTTACGAAGGTAGGCCAGAGCGAAGTGTAATGGATACCTGGGATCAACTTGTGAAATCGTTCAACGAACGTGAAGATTTTGGCTTATACCTCAGCAGAAACAACGGTTTTTTAGATGATGAATTGGCAAAAATTCGCTTTAAGAATACACAAGATACCATGCAACGTGTGAAAGATGTTTTCACCTACGTTCGCAATAACTATACCTGCACTGATCATGATGCAGTGTATATGGATAAGAACTTGCGTGATGTTATTAAAACAAAGAGTGGCAATGTTGCTGAAATTAACCTGCTTTTAGTAGCATTATTACGCCATATTAAACTCGATGCTTATCCACTAATTTTAAGTACAAGAGATAATGGCGTTACCAGCGAGTTGTATCCATTAATTCAGAAATATAATTATGTGATTTGCGCTTGGCAGATTAACAATGAATATCACTTTTTTGACGCTTCGAGAAGTATGCTCGGTTTTGATAGGTTAACCTCCGATGTATATAATGGTCATGCACGTTTGATAACAGAAAACCAAGCTTTAGCAGTTACATTAGATCCCGATGCCTTACAAGAAGTAGAAAAAACTGTAGTGTTTATTTCTCCTAACGATAAAGGCAAATTAGAAGGTATTTTATCTGACGAGTTAGGTTATTTTCAGAGCTACGATTTGAGATATGCTGCAAAGAAAATGGGAGTTAACGAATTGCATAAGAGTATAAAAAAATCAATGGGAACAGATGTAACGGTTGATACCGTGTACATTGATTCGTTAGATAATTTTGATGTGGAGGCAAAGTTGAATGTTCAATTTAAGTTGAATAATGCCGAAGAAGATATTTTATATATCAGCCCTTTCTTTGGGGGAAGTCGTGTTACTGAAAATCCTTTTGTAAAAGCAGAACGGTTTTATCCAGTAGAAATGCCTTACGGTAAAGATGAAACATATTTGCTAAATCTAGAACTTCCTGCTGGTTACGTAGTTGACGAAGTGCCTAAAAGTACTAGAATAAAGCTCAATGAGAATGATGGTATGTTTGAGTACTTAGTACAAGTATCTGGTAGCCACATACAACTACGCAGCCGTTTAATTATTAATAAGGCCACCTTTGATGCTGAAGACTATACTACTTTAAGAGACTTCTATGCTTTTATTGTGAAAAAGCATGCAGAGCAAATTGTTATTAAAAAGAAAAGCTAACTATGAAAAAACTTGGTTTATCAGCATTGTTCGTTGTTGTAACTTGTTGGTTGCAAGCACAACAGTATTCAATGTTACTGCTCAAGGCCGATATGCTTAAAAATGCGAATGCTGTAAAGCGCTACGAAAAGCTTACGGTAGAAATATTAGGCTCCGACAGATTTGTTGAAACGCATAAATATGCCATCACTATTTTGAACGAAGCAGCAGAACGTTATAGCGGTGTTACCATCGGTTACGACAAATCAACAGCGGCACCAACCATTAATGCCATCATGTATGATCAGTTTGGTAATAAAATAAAAGAATTGAAACGCTCAGATATCAAAGACGAGTCGGCATACGATGGCTTCAGCATTGCAGGCGATGATAGAGTACGTTCATGCCAGTTTTATAACAAAAGTTATCCTTATACTGTAGAGTTTGAAATTGAACAAAAGCACAGCCAAACACTCTTCTTACCTTATTGGATGCCACAATTAAGCAATACGATGAGTGTACAAGAGAGTGAGTTCGAATTGATCGTAAAAAACGATGCCGATGTTGGCATTCATACAACCAATTACAATGGTAAAGCGGAAGAAAGTACGAGTGGCAGTACTAAAACATATAAATGGCAATTGAAAAATTATGCAGCGGTTGCTTACGAATGGGGAAGCCCAAAGTTTAATAAGCGTACCCCCATGGTACAACTTTCTAGCAAATCGTTTGAACTATATGGTGCTAAAGGCAACTTAGTATCTTGGAAATCACTTGGCGAATTCCAAAATCAATTAAATAAAGGACGCGATGATTTACCTCCAGCTATTAAAGCCAAGGTGCAAGAACTTACGCAAGGCATCACCGACCCTTATCAAAAAATTCAACGTTTGTACGAGTTTATGCAAAAAAATACTCGTTACATTAGCATACAACTTGGTATCGGCGGATGGCAGCCTTTTGCCGCAAGTTACGTAGCTGAAAAAGGCTATGGCGACTGTAAGGCACTTACAAACTACATGTACAGCTTGCTTAAAGAGGCCGGTATCAAAAGTTGTTATACCACTATTCGTGCAGGTCGTTACGAAACCCATTTTACGCCTGAGTTTCCTAAGCCACAATTCAACCATGTAATCCTAGCAGTGCCTTTGCCAGCGCAGAAAGATACTGTTTGGTTAGAATGTACGAGCCAAAGCTTGCCAGCCGGTTTTCTCGGCGATTTTACGCAAAACAGATATTGTTTATTGATAGATGAAGAAGGAGGCCACTTAGTACGAACGCCTGCTTACGACCATCGCTACACCGCCGATAAAAGAAAAGTGGTAGCCACTATTACACCCGAAGGCGATTTAAAAGCCAATATTTTCACTCGTTATTATGGATTAACCTACGATGAAAAGCACACGAATGTGGCGAATGCAAGTAGAGAGAAAATTACAGAGTCTTTGAAAGAAGCCCTCGATTTACCCCAATACGATGTAGTTAACTTTAACTATGTAGATCATAAAACAAGGCAACCATTTATTGAAGAAACTATCGACCTTACGGCAAATGGCTATGCTTCTGTAACCAGTAAGCGATTGTTCTTTACACCGAACTTAATGAATCGTTCTGGCATGCGTTTAGATACAGTTGCTTCAAGGCAGCTTCCGGTTGAAATAGAGTTCGGTTATACCGATGCCGATACCATTGAATATCATTTACCGCAAGGGTATACTTTAGAAGCTGCTTTTAAAGATGTGTCGGTACAAACAGCTGCACTCTCTTACACAGCCAAATATATTATTGCAGATAATAAAGTAACGTATATACGTACTATGCAATTGCGTAATGGTTTGTATCCGCCGAGTGAGTATAATCAGATGGCATTAGCATATCAACAAATTTATAAGGCCGATAGAACGAGACTTGTGTTTGTAAAAAAGGAAGGGTAGCCCCTTCCTTTTTTGTTATAGTAAAATACCTTGTAAGAATAAAAAGGCAAGGCTAAAGTATATAATAAGTCCAGTTACATCTACCAATGTGGCAACAAAAGGTGCTGAAGAAACGGCGGGGTCGGCACCAAGGCGTTTTAGTAAAATGGGTAACATGCTGCCACTTAAGGTGCCCCAAAGTACAACGCCAACCAAAGAGCAACCAACAGTTGCACCGATGCGTGCCCAATGATCGCCATATACTTCTGGTGTTATATGATGCCATGCCCAAATTCTGATAAAGCCAATAATACCTAATACAGTGCCTAGCAGTATGCCACTAATAATTTCTCTACGTAATACCCGCCACCAATCGCCAATAGTTATTTCACCTATGGCCATTGCTTGAATAATCAAAGTGCTTGCTTGGCTGCCACTATTGCCACCACTGCTAATAATTAAGGGTACAAATAAGGCAAGTACAACAGCTTTGGCAATT
>DMPB01000013.1:6406-6603 GCA_003456175.1 Chitinophagaceae bacterium
ATTTTCATCTTCAAAATAGCCCATGGCTGTAGCGGTAAGCATTTCGCCGAGTAAAAGGATGATTAACCAGCCAACTCTTTTTCTGAAAAGTTTGAGTATGGGCATATCAAGGTAAGGTTCGTCTAATGCCTCAGTACCCCCCATTTTCTGCATGTCTTCACTAAACTCTTCGTTAGCAACCCATAATATATCGTCGA
>DMPB01000042.1:0-1459 GCA_003456175.1 Chitinophagaceae bacterium
ATGGTGCTGCAGCATTAGTACTGATGAGCAAAGCAAAAGCCGATGCACTTGGCATTAAGCCTTTAGCTATTATTCGTAGTTATGCCGATGCCGAACAAGCACCTGAGTGGTTCACCACCACACCTTCTTTAGCAGTGCCCAAAGCGGTTGCTAAGGCAGGCTTACAAATGACAGATATTGACTTTTTTGAGTTGAATGAAGCATTTAGCATTGTTGGTATTGCTAACTGCCAAAAAATGAATTTAGATAGCAGCAAAGTGAATGTGAATGGTGGTGCAGTATCGTTAGGCCATCCTTTAGGTTGTAGTGGTGCTAGAATTATTGTAACGCTTACCCACATTTTACATCAACACAATGCTAAGTTTGGTGCGGCTGGTATTTGTAATGGTGGTGGTGGCGCAAGCGCTATGGTTATTGAAAAAGTTTAATACATTTGCGTAAGTAACCTTACGGTAAATGTAAAAGCGAGGCTATTTTGTTAGCCTCGCTTTTTTAATGTCTAACAACCTAAGCTACACTTGTTGCGTAACATACGATACCGCTTGTTCAAAGCTATTAAGCATGAGTACATTACTTGGTTGAATGGTTACACGTTCAGTTAGTGGTCCGCTCATAACAATTTTTTGCTTCCTACAAGTACGTGCCAGTTGATGTAAATAATCATCTATCGTACCATCGGTGAAGTTTGTAATTACATGAAAGTGAACATGTGAAATATGACGTGATTTACAAATGCTATCTACCACACTTAAAGGCACGCTGGCACCTGCATACAAGCAGGCATTACCTGCTTTTTTCATGAGATAATGAATGTACAATAGCGGTATTTCGTGATACTCATTTTCTGGTGTAATTAATAGCGTTAGACTTTGTGTTGCTTGATGCGTATACTTAGGCAACTGATTGATACATATAATTATTTTTTTTCGTATCAAATTACTAGCAAAATGCTCTTGTGCAGGCATGGTATTATCGGTTAACCAAAGCATACCCACACGCTGTAAATAAGGATACACTACATAATCCATCGCTTGCACTGTTCCCAAGTTTTCAAACGCCTGATCGAGTACCGATTCAAACAAACTTTCGTTAAAGAGCATCATGGCTTCTAACAACCATTGTATGTACTTATCGTGTACTGGCCGCTCCATGATGTGTGAAAACGTAAGCTCTTTTAATGCTTCAGGTGTAAGCTTAGCTATACTACTTATTTTAAAACCATTGTGATACAAAAAAGCTATACGTAATAAATGTTTAAGTTCATCGTTGGTATACTCTCTGTGCAAACCTTCGTTGCGCCGTTTAGGGTTCACAATCTGATATCGTTGCTCCCATACCCGAATGGTATGAGCCTTAATGCCACTTAAATTTTCAACGTCTTTTATTGTGAACGACTCCATAATCTTTCTAAAAGTAATAGCCTCAGGCCGATTTTGCAACCTTACTTTACTTCGTTTCT
>DMPB01000042.1:1679-5390 GCA_003456175.1 Chitinophagaceae bacterium
ATCTTTACTTCGTTTAACTACAGAGCAACTGTGCTTTAACAAATAGTTTGTAATATTTTATTTTCTACAGCAACTAATCATGATAGTTTGCACAAAACAGTGCCGCAATAAAAAAGTCGTATGCTACTGCGATACCTTTATTTTTGTTGACTTTTAAAATTTATTTATGGGTTGGATCATTTTTATACTAGGAACTATTGGTTGGCATATCGGCATGTACGGCATGTTCAAAAAGGCTGGCATTGATGCATGGAAAGCGCTAATACCATTTTACAATACATGGTGCATGGTAGAAATAACCGGCATAAAAAAATGGTGGTTTTGGTTGCAGTTTGTTCCTATTGCTGGTCAGTTTGTTAGTATTTGGATCACCATCATCTTTACGATGCACTTTGGCAAATTCGATTTGTTATCGCATACAGCTGTAGTGCTAGTGCCTTTTTTATACTTTCCTTACCTCGGTTTTGTAGATAAACAAGTTCGTTGGGGCGGCCGAGAGGTAATGAAGTTGTATAAAAAATCTGCTACACGTGAATGGATTGATGCGGCTGTGTTTGCAGTTGTTGCAGCTACCATCATTCGCACTTTTATTTTCGAAGCCTACACCATACCAACTGAGAGTATGGAAAAAACGCTTTTGGTCAATGATTTTCTGTTCGTGAATAAAATGGTGTACGGCCCTCGCTTACCACAAACACCATTGAGTTTTCCATTTGTGCATAATACCTTACCATTTAGTCAAACGAAGGTTTCTTACTTGCGTTGGGCATCAATACCATATACTCGTATTAAAGGTTACGATACCATTCATCGTAACGATGTTGTGGTGTTTAACTTTCCTGCTGGCGATACCATTATTAATCTTCCCGGCTTTCAAAGCAAGGCACCTTACTACGATGTACTTAGAGATGAGTACAAGGGCAACCGTGAAGCACTTTTAGCCGACTACCCTATTGTAGTGCATCCGGTAGATAAAACAGATAACTATATTAAGCGTTGTACTGCCATTCCTGGCGATGTATTAGAACTTAAAAACAGTGTGCTATACATTAACGGTGCACCAGCATTTATTCCCCCTTACGGGCAAATAGATTATATCGTTCGAACCAAATCGCCTTTCACCAATAGCTTTCTTAGCGAAAATTTAGGTATTGATGATTTATCGGACAACAACGGACAGCTAATGCTTTTAAAAGATAATTGGTACCGCATCAACATGACGGCAAAAGAGTATGAAGTAGTGAAAAGCCAACCTAATGTAGATAGTATTGCTGTATTTCAAGAGTATCATCCTTGCTTTCCGCACGACCCAATTAACCAACCTTGGACCACAGACAATTTTGGCCCACTAACCATACCTCGTAAAGGAGCTACAATTACGCTAACGCCACAAAATATTGCCATTTATCGCAGGTTAATTACAACCTACGAAAGCAATACGCTAGAAGAAAAAAACAATACATTCATCATCAATGGAGTGAGCACCAATCAATACACATTTAAGTACAATTACTATTGGATGATGGGTGACAATAGACATAGAAGCCAAGACAGCCGCTATTGGGGTTTTGTTCCAGAAACACATATTGTAGGTCGTGCAAGTATGATTTGGATGAGCTATGGCAAAGGCCCCCGTTGGAACAGAATTTTTTCATTCATTAAATAAGAATGACTATAACAATTTTATAACGAGCATTTGTAGTATATTTAACTGCCGTTATGGGGTCCACACAAGCAATGCTCGTGTGGACTTTTTTATCGAACCAAATGAACGATCGCATGCAACAACACCATTATCAGTTTGCATTTGAAGTGTACGACAGCATTGAAGAACTTACCGAAGAAGATGCTTGGTTATTGAATGAAGCAAGAGAAGTTACAGGCATGGCTTACGCACCTTATAGTAATTTTCAGGTAGGTGCCGTAGCCAAGTTAAAAAACGGAGAAATTGTAGCAGGTAGCAACCAAGAGAATGCAAGTTTTCCGGTTGGTTTATGTGCCGAACGAGTATTGTTAGCTTCTGCTGCCTCTATCTTCCCAAAAATTCCGGTTGATACTATGGCTATTAGTTATCACAACAATAACGGCGAAAGTAATCATCCAATTTCGCCCTGTGGCATGTGCCGCCAAGCACTACTAGAATATGAGGGAAGAGTAAATCAATCTATTCGTTTAATCTTAGGCGGATTAGAAGGTAAAGTGTATGTAATACCGCAGGCCAGTATGTTACTGCCACTAAGCTTTACCAGCAACGATTTAAAGTAACAGTATTACTGCAATAGTTTTACAGTTCGCAGCTCTAACATGTTAGTGGCTGTTGGTGCAAAATTTTGTACATAAGGTTGTACTAAATGAATTACTTGATCGTAAAAGAGCGGTACTACGGGTGCATCTTGCATTATTAAACTATCCATACTTCGATAGTATTGATACCTTTTGGTTGTATCTGTAGTGAGTAGCGCTTGTTCATATAGAGCATCAAAGGCTTTGTTATGGTATCTGGTATAATTCGGTGGCGCAGGATTTTTACTGTAAAACATGGCCATATAGTTCTCGGCATCAGGGTAATCGGCTATCCAACTACCTCTGAAGAAATCGGCCTGTCCTTTTGCGGTTTGTTCTAATAATAAACTCTTCTGCACCACGTCTACTTTTACCGTAAGGCCAACTTCTTCTAATTGCCTAGCAGCATAACTAGCCATATCTGCGTATTGCGGAATAGTTGTTAATGTAATAACCGTATTGGGCTGATACTTTGCTTGTGCAATCAAAGCCCTAGCAGTGGCGGGCTGGCAGGTATAACCTTGTATGGTTTCGGCATTACGACTTGCTAACCCTAAAGGAGCAAAACCAGCCTCGGCAGCAGTGCCTATGCCATTACGCAAGTAAGTAATTAGCTTACGCTTATCAATGGCATAATTAATAGCTTTTCGCAACAAACGCCGCTGTAATACACTTGAGGTATGATGCATTGCAATACCAAAATACTCTGTATTCAAATAAGGGGCTTTATGTAAGCGAATTTGCGATTGCCATTGCGGTCGTAAGGTTCCATTTCGTGTTAATACTTCATCTTTAAACGAAGGATCAATATCGTTAATGAACGATAACCTGCCTTGGCGAAACAATAAAAACTCTGTTGCTTTATTATCAAAGAAAGAAACTTGTACACCATTCAAATATGGTAGGCGAATACCTGCACTATCAAACTCCCAATAGCGTTCATTTTTAGCAAGTACCAGTGCTTGCCCCTCTTCCCAATACTTGAGTTGAAATGGACCGGTGCCTACCGGATTACGACGAAAATCGTTACCATAATACGCAACAGCTTCGTGTGGTACAATACTACAGTACTGCATACTTAAAATGCCAAGTATAGGCGGAAAAGGCTTTGCCAGCACTAGTTCGAAAGTAGTATCGTTAATGGCATGAAATCCGTCATTTACCACACGGTTATTAAAAATCCATGCCCCACTGCTCGCTGTTGCAGGTAACATGATACGTTGCAAACTATACACTACATCGTTCGCTATCAACTTACGCCCCTTCCCTTGCGGGAAACAAGGATTATCGATGAAATAAACATCATCACGCAAATAAAACTTATAACGTGTGCCAGTAGCATCTACCTCCCACCGCTTTGCTACAGCTGGCACAACTTCAAGCTTAGAGTTAATATTCACCAATGTACTATACACTTGATGCAACACC
>DMPB01000096.1:0-1534 GCA_003456175.1 Chitinophagaceae bacterium
GTTCAAACAATTTGTTTTGATTTATCGGGCGAGTTCAGCAGTTTCGGCGCCGTATAACAGTATAGCCTCTGCTTTTCGATAAGTAACCATATCAACCTTCGATCGATAATGCTTGGGTAACACAAAATCGTTCACCCAAATCAACTCAACAACGCTGCTATCAGGATTGGTGTAGAAAATATTGATACTAGCATCTACCTTACGCATACTATCGGCTTGATTCGCCGAAGCGTACAATGAGCTCGTATGCACTGTTACACGATCATTGTGCAATGCTAACTTGTACAGCACATCTCTATAATTATGGTACAAGTGAATGAGCAAATGCTGCCGAATGGCATTTTCTTCGTGCATAGTGAGCGTTGTGTACGCTTCAAATACATTGCTAATAACACGTACAAACTTTTTATGCGGCACATGCGGTTTAAACTGCAAACTATCGTTCAATGCTACGCCCTCGTAAGTATCTAAACTAGCATAGCGATAAAACTGCGCCACGCTTTGATACTTTACGGTAAATAGTACAACAATAATCAGCAGCCTTGACATCATAACAGATGCTAAAATTAAAAAGGTCAACTTTCAGTTGACCTTAAAATTTTAAGCTAGTGCTCCTAATTGTTGCAGGCACCGTTTCAAACTATCTTCCCAAGCGTACACTTTTACAGTAGGATACGCCACAGTAATAGCAGTAAGATCCATAACAGAGTATGCTGGTCGTTTTGCAGGTGTTGGATAAGCACTTGTTGGTACTGGATGTACTGTACATTTTTTACCCGCAAGAGCACCTATGGTGGCTGCAAATGTGTGCCAAGTAATGGCACCGCTGTTGCTGTAATGAAATATACCCGGTACAAAATTGTTGGCTGTAGCAATAGCTACGCAAGCTTCGGCCAAATCGGCTGCGTAGGTGGGGCAACCCTGCTGATCGGCTACTACATTTAAGCTTTCACGCTCACCCATTAAGCGTAGCATGGTTTTCACGAAGTTGTTGCCATAAAAACTATACACCCAACTGGTTCTAATTATGGCGGTACCTGTGGCATGTGCTGCTAAGGCTTGTTGCTCACCAATCATTTTACTGTAGCCATAATAGTTAACAGGATCGGTAGCTTGTGTTGTAAGGTATGGTGTGGTATTATTACCGTTAAACACATAGTCTGTAGAAATATGTATGAGTGTAGCACCTACTTCGCTGCAAGCCTTTGCGAGTGTTCCAACTGCATGACCGTTAATTTGCAATGCCAATGCTTGATCGGTTTCGGCTTTATCTACAGATGTGTAAGCACCGGCATTGATAACAACCGATGGTTTTTCGAGCATAACAAAAGCTGAAATTGTTTCGGGCTTTGAAAGATCTACCACTTCTAGCCCAGCAAAAACCCAAGTAATATCGGTTCTTTTGGCTGCTATATCTTGTAATTCGGTACCAAGTTGCCCGCCAGTACCTATCACTGCAATTTTCATAACAAGTTGTTTTAAATTATGAAGTGAGCAACAACAACGCTAATCAACTTCGTTGTGTCACTCACTT
>DMPB01000096.1:1764-2713 GCA_003456175.1 Chitinophagaceae bacterium
TCGTTGTGTCACTCACTTCAACTATAAGTGCTATAATGAGCTTTTTTTAGAAGCTCCAGTATTTTCTACTGCTAATTTTACCACGATACATACCTTTTAAATCGGCGATGATAGCACCTGATTTGGTGATACTTGCAAAGTAGGCATCGTCGAAAGCTTTAAACTGATGGTGTGGTACGGTAATAACAACTGCATCATAATCTGCATCGATATTTGCCGTAAGGCCAAAACCGTACTCGTGGTGCAGTTCTTCACTATCGGCAAGGGGATCGCTTACATGTACATTGAGGTGATACTCTTTTAAGTTGTTCACCACATCGGCAACTTTGCTGTTGCGGATATCGGTTACATTCTCTTTAAAAGTAGCACCGAGTACCAATACTTTAGCCTCTCGAACGTTGCCACTATTAAGAATAACGTGCTGTAATATTTTTTTGGCAACATAAGCGCCCATGCCATCATTGATTTGGCGGCCACTCAAAATTACCTTACTGCTGTAACCCAATTCGGCAGCTTTGTAAGTAAGATAATAAGGATCAACGCCAATACAATGCCCACCTACAAGCCCGGGTTGAAACTTAAGAAAGTTCCATTTTGTACCGGCGGCTTCAAGCACTTCGTAGGTGTTGATGTTCATTCGATCGAAAATGATACTCAACTCGTTCATTAAAGCGATGTTGATATCGCGTTGGGTATTTTCAATGATTTTAGCTGCCTCAGCTACTTTGATGCTACTAGCTCTGTGTACGCCGGCTTTTACTACTAGTTCATACACTTTGGCAATTACTTCTGCACTTTCAACATCGCTACCGCTTACCACTTTTACGATGGTTGCTAAAGTGTGTTCTTTATCGCCTGGATTGATGCGTTCTGGGCTGTATCCTAATTTGAAATCTTTATTTACCGTAAGGTTACTTAATTTCTCAATAACGGGTAGGCAATCTTCTTC
>DMPB01000096.1:2933-5065 GCA_003456175.1 Chitinophagaceae bacterium
CGTAGGCAATCTTCTTCGGTACAGCCTGGGTACACGGTACTTTCGTATACCACATAGTCGCCAGGTTTGATAACCTTACCAATGGTTTCGCTAGCACGTAACACCGGTGTTAAATCGGGTACATTGTGCTGATCAACAGGTGTTGGCACTGCTACAATGAAGAAGCGAGCTTCACGGAGTTCATCGAGTGAACTTGTAAAGTGAATATCGCAGCCGTCGAAAGCTTCGGGTTCAAGTTCGTTACTTGGATCGATACGATTACGCATCATTTCTACGCGTTTGTCGTTGATATCGAATCCTATAACGCTTAGGTGTTTTGCAAATTCAAGTGCAATAGGCAAGCCAACATAACCTAATCCGATTACGGCTAGCTTTTCCTTTTTTTCAATCAGTTGCTGGTACATGTGGGTTATTTCTTATCGAAACTCTTAGGCTGCTTGAAGAGTTCTTCTTTCGGTAAATTTTTAAAGTATTCGTAGGTAACTTTTAATCCTTCGGCTCGTTCAACTTTAGGCTCCCAGCCTAAAATTTCTTTTGCCTTGGTGATATTCGGCTTACGTTGCTTCGGATCATCTACCGGCAGTGGCTTGTAGCTTATTTGTACACTGCTACCTGTAAGTTTCAATACTTCTTCTGCAAATTCTTTCAGGCTTATTTCCACCGGATTACCAATGTTCACAGGATAAACATAGTCACTCATTAACAAGCGATAGATACCATCTATGAGATCGCTTACGTAACAGAAGCTGCGTGTTTGACTACCATCGCCAAATACGGTTAAATCTTCGCCACGTAAGGCTTGTCCGATAAATGCAGGTAATGCACGACCATCGTTGAGTCGCATACGTGGGCCGTAAGTATTAAAAATACGAACAATACGTGTTTGAACGCCATGGTAAGTATGGTAGGCCATGGTAATGGCTTCCATATAACGCTTGGCTTCATCGTATACGCCACGTGGCCCAACCGGGTTCACATTACCCCAATACTCTTCGGTTTGTGGGTGTACTAATGGATCGCCATATATTTCGCTGGTACTAGCCACTAGAATACGGGCACCTTTTGCTTTGGCTAATCCCAAGCAATTATGCGTACCCATAGCACCTACTTTTAAGGTTTGGATAGGTATTTTTAGATAATCGATCGGACTGGCAGGACTAGCGAAATGAAGAATGTAATCGATCTCTCCAGGAATATGGATGTATTTTGTTACATCGTGATGATAAAATTCAAAATCTTCTCTTGGAAAAAGATGTTCTATATTTTTTAAATCACCTGTGATAAGGTTATCCATGCCAATTACATAGAAGCCTTCTGCCAAAAAACGGTCGCAAAGATGCGAACCAAGAAATCCGGCAGCACCTGTGATTAATACTCTTTTCTTACTCATACATAATAGCATTTTAAGTTGTTACACATTAAGGACGGCCAATACTTACATAATGATAGCCTTTTTCTTTCATATCCTCAGGCTCAAACAAGTTACGACCATCGAATATGGCTTTGTTCTTCAGCTTAGTAGCCAAGATTTCAAAGTCTGGAGTTCTAAAAACATTCCACTCTGTGGCAATAATGAGTGCATCAGCATTTTGTAGTGCTGAATATGGATCATTTGCGTAAGCAGCTTTTTGTCCGATTACTTTTTGAACATTTGGCATTGCCTCCGGATCGTAAGCGGTAACAGTAGCACCTGCTTGTACCAACATATCGATTAGTTCTAATGCTGGTGCTTCACGAATATCATCGGTATTAGGCTTGAAGGCTAGGCCCCAAAGTGCGAAATGCTTACCAGATAAGTTGCCATTGAAGTAGCTACTGATAGCAGGAATTAAATGTTTTTTCTGCTTTTCATTTACTTCCATTACGGCTTGCAAGATTTGAAAATCGTAATCAACTTCTTTTGCACTTTTTGCTAATGCTTGCACATCTTTAGGAAAGCAGCTACCACCATAACCAATACCTGCGAATAAGAAACGCTTACCAATACGATCATCAGTACCAATACCACGACGTACCATATCTACATTAGCACCTAAACGTTCGCACATTTGTGCGATTTCATTCATAAAGGTGATTTTGGTAGCCAAAAATGCATTCGCAGCATACTTTGTTAATTCTGCACTGCGGATGTC
>DMPB01000096.1:5287-7822 GCA_003456175.1 Chitinophagaceae bacterium
AATTCTGCACTGCGGATGTCCATGTAAATGATAGGATTTCCTTGACGAACGTACGGAGCGTACAATTCTCCCATTACTTTCTTAGCTCTTTCACTTGCGGCTCCAATTACTACGCGGTCTGGCTTCATAAAGTCGTCAACAGCTACGCCTTCACGCAAAAACTCTGGATTACTCACTACATCGAACTCGCCTTTGTAGTTAGCAGCAATAGCAGCATGTACTTTATCGGCAGTACCTACGGGTACAGTACTCTTATCTACTACAACTTTATAGTCGGTAATAATCTTACCAAGATCGTTGGCAACACCAAGTACATATTTCAGGTCTGCGCTACCATCTTCACCGGGAGGTGTAGGAAGCGCTAAAAAAATCACCTGTGCATCTTTAACACCTTCTGCTAGGTCTGTAGTGAACTTCAAACGACCTTCATGTAGATTCTTGGTAAATAATTTTTCTAATCCTGGCTCATAAATGGTGATTTGTCCATTACTTAACATTTCAACTTTACGAGCATCGATATCTACACAGGTTACATAATTACCTGTTTCGGCGAAACAAGTACCAGATACTAAACCTACATATCCGGTTCCTACAACAGCTATTTTCATGTTTATCGGTTTACAAATTCTAAAACTTGGGTTGTAATATACTGTAGTTGTTCTTCAGTTAATTCAGTGTGCATGGGTAAACTTATAACCCTTTCGGTCAGCCAATCGGTTATGGGCATTTCTACTTGTGTTAAACCAAAACTGGCAAACATGTTTTGACGATGCCCTGGCACAGGATAATAAATCATAGAAGGAATTTGCTTTGCAGCTAAATGTTGATGCAAAGCATCACGATCAACGCCCTCTAAAATCAACGTATACTGATGGAACACATGGTGGCTGTAAGGCGCTCGATAAGGCGTTGTAATTTTAGGATGGTTTGCAAATACCTTATCGTAATAATCGGCAGCACTTCTGCGGGCATTTATATAATTATCTAATTCACGAAGCTTGATTTGCAAGATAGCAGCTTGAATGGTATCTAAACGACTATTACAACCAACCACTTCATGATAATAACGCACTTTTTGCCCGTGGTTGGCAATCATGCGTAATTTTTCTGCAAGGGTATCATCGTTTGTGAAGATAGCCCCACCATCGCCATAGCCTCCTAGATTTTTACTAGGAAAAAAGGAAGTACATCCGATATGACCGATAGTGCCATTTTTCTTTGTAGTTCCATCGCTAAATGTAAATGCACCGCCAATGGCTTGCGCATTATCTTCTATTACAAACAAATTATGTTCTTGTGCAACAGCCATGATTGCTTCCATGTTGGCAGCATGACCATACAAATGCACAGGAACAATTGCCTTGGTTTTGGGTGTAATGGCTTTTTTCAAAGCCTCTACATCCATACAAAATGTTTTAGGATCTACTTCTACAAATACGGGCTTTAAACGCAATAAAGCTACCACCTCAGTAGTAGCTATATAGGTGAATGATGGAGTAATTACCTCGTCTCCAGGCTGTAAGTCTAGTGCCATCATGGCTATTTGCAAAGCATCGGTACCATTCGCACAAGGTATAACATGCTTCACATGTAAGTAAGCCGCAAGTTGTTCGCTAAACGCTTGTACGGGCTTACCATTAATAAAAGCAGCGCTATCTAACACCTCTAGCACAGCAGCATTCACTTCTTCCTTAATTTTCTCGTACTGTGCCTTCAAATCAACCATTTGTATCGGTCGCATACGTATTAACTTATTTCGAATTGCGGCAAAACTAACAGAAAACCCTTGTACCTCCTAACAGCTTTTATGTTATGTGCGTGTTACTTTACCGTAAGGTAAAATACCTTTCTTTGTAACATGTATTGGCTAGGCAGGTTGGCATATAGCATTGTAACTAGTTTATACCCTTTAGTAGCACAACTTCTGGGCAGCTTGGGCAATAAAAAAGCGAAAGCTTGGGTGAATGGTCGAAAGTACCTAATTCAAACCATCCGACATGATATGGCCGCCTCCAATCGGCCTCGTATATGGATACACTGTGCCAGTTTGGGCGAATTTGAACAGGGCCGCCCCGTGATGGAGGCATTCAAACAATCATACCCAAGCACAAGTATTGTACTCACCTTTTTCTCGCCTTCCGGCTACGAGGTACAAAAAAATTATGCTGGCGCCGACTATATTTATTACTTACCAGCCGATAGTAACGCCAACGCCCAAGCGTTTATCAAAGCTGTACAACCACAGCTCGCCTTATTTGTAAAGTATGAGTTTTGGTGGCATTATCTAAAAATATGCAGGCAACAGCAAATTCCACTTTTTTTAGTGAGTGGCATTTTTAGAGCTAATCAGCCTTTTTTTCAATGGTATGGCCAGTTTCATAGAAAAATGCTCGACTGTTTTTCCTACTTTTTTGTGCAACAGCCCGCATCGGCTCAGTTATTACATCAAATAGGGGTACAGCATGTTGCAGTAACAGGCGATACACGCTTTGATCGGGTACTTAGTATTGCTAACAACATAGATATAAGCGCCTT
>DMPB01000064.1:0-222 GCA_003456175.1 Chitinophagaceae bacterium
AGGGAGTTGTACGTTGCACATAAAAGAACATTTACACGTAAGAGATACCACACTACAGCATAATATTCGTAAGCATGTGTATGAACTTAATGAGTTTATTGTGGATGTATTAGGTGTTAAAAAAATCAAGGCTACATTTCCATATAAAGTTGGCTACCATGCAAGCTGTCATGGTCAACGAGGCTTGCACTTGTCATCAATGTCGGAACTGATGGTAGCTGC
>DMPB01000064.1:462-679 GCA_003456175.1 Chitinophagaceae bacterium
GTAGCTGCTTTTTCTAAACCAGCAATGCTATTGCAATCGGTAGAGGGATTATCACTATACTATCCTAAACGAGCAGATGAATGTTGTGGTTTTGGTGGTACATTTTGTGTTACTGAGGAGGCTGTTTCTGTAAAGATGGGCGTTGATAGATTACAAGAGCATGTTGCAAATGGTGTTACTTATATAACGGGTAACGATATGAGTTGTTTGATGCATT
>DMPB01000064.1:900-4258 GCA_003456175.1 Chitinophagaceae bacterium
GATATGAGTTGTTTGATGCATTTACAAGGTATCATTGATAGGCAATCGTTTCCATTGCAAACAATACATATTGCCGAGATACTGAATAAAACGGAAACTTTATGTCGTTAGCACATGCCAATAATGCTGCCAAATTTATTGCCAATGAAGAAAGAACAAATTGGCATGATGATACTTTGTGGTTCATACGTTCAAAGCGTGATAATGCGGCTGCTAGCTTACCTGAATGGGAGCAGTTAAGAGAAATTGCATCAACTATAAAAGCGCACACTTTAGATCATCTCGAAACGTATTTGATTGAATTTGAAGCTAATGCAACTAAAAATGGCGTACAAATTCATTGGGCTAATGATGCTCTTGAACACAATGCTATCGTGCTAAATATTCTTAATGCCACGAATATTAAGCAAATGGTCAAGAGTAAGTCGATGCTTACAGAGGAGTGCCATTTGAATCAATATTTACAAGCGAATGGTATACAGGTAGTAGATACTGATTTGGGGGAACGCATTGTTCAATTAAGAAATGAAATTCCTAGTCATATTGTACTTCCTGCGATACACTTAAAAAAGCAGGATGTTAGTGAAACCTTTCATCAACACCTGCAATCACAGAAAGATAATAACGATCCAACCTATCTTACTAGAGTTGCAAGAGAGCATCTAAGAGAACATTTTTTTGCCAGTAAAGTGGCTTTAACTGGAGTAAATTTTGCCGTAGCATCTACAGGCAGTATTGTAGTATGTACCAATGAGGGTAATGCCGACTTGGGTGTACATACCGCCGATATTCATATTGCTTCTATGGGTATTGAAAAGTTGATTCCTAAGCCTGAGCATTTAAGTACTTTCTTGCGACTTTTAGCACGCAGTGCAACTGGTCAGCCAATTACTACCTATAGTAGTCATTTCACTAAGCCGCAAGCGGGTAAGCAAATGCATGTGATTATTGTGAACAACAAACGTACCGAGCAGTTGGCACAAGATGATTTTAGAAGTTCACTAAAGTGTATTAGATGTGCTGCTTGTTTTAATACTTGTCCGGTATATCGCCGCAGTGGTGGACATAGTTATCATACTGCTATTGCCGGACCTATTGGTTCTATTCTTTCTCCCAATATTGATATGAAAGCAAATGCTGATTTGCCATTTGCTTCAACCTTATGCGGCAGTTGCACGAATGTTTGTCCTGTTAAAATTGATATTCACAATCAACTTTGGAAGTGGCGGCAACGAATTGTTCAGGAAGGATACGATGCTACTTCTAAGAAGGTTGCAATGAAAGGTATGTCGGTTGTATTGGGGAATCCTAAATGGTATCGCCTTACGGGCAAATTAGGACGTTGGATGATCAAGTACTTTCCTTCGTTGGCGAATAACCCTTATTTAAATGTTTGGGCGAAGCAAAGAAATATGCCGAAAGTGCCTGATGCTAGTTTTAGAGAATGGTACATTAAAAATCGAAAGAAAGTATGAGTGCACGTGAACAAATATTAGAAGCTGTTACTCGAGCGAATGCCAATAGAAATCGTACAGCTTTACCTGCATTTTCTTACACTGCAATTCAGTATACAGATTTGGTTGCACAGTTCACAGAAGTGTTAGAACGTATTGGGGCCGCTGTAACAGTTGTAGATTCATTACTGGTAGTAAAGCAATGGTTGCAAGCGTTACCTATTGGCAAAACGAGTGTGTATATACAGCCAAATTTGATGTACAGTTTTGATACAGCATATCTCTACCAAGTAGATGTGGCCGCAATGCACGGCACAATTGCTGTAGCTGAAAATGGGGCTATATGGTTGCCTGAAAGTAATATGGGCAATAGAATGCTACCATTTAGCACACAGCAACTTGTATTGATTATAGCCCAGCAGGATATTGTTCATAACATGCAAGAAGCCTATCAATATATTGATACAAGTGCTCAAGGTTATGGTGTGTTCATTGCAGGTCCTTCTAAAACAGCAGATATTGAACAAAGCTTAGTAATTGGTGCACATGGCCCTATTGCAATGCAAGTATTTATTATAAAACAAGTCTTATGAGTCAACAGCCTAACATGGTATTGCAAATACATCCCGACGATAATGTTCTAGTTGCTTTGGTTGATTTACCGCAAGGCGCTATGATTCATCATACATCAGGAACCTATACATTGTTAGAGGCGGTGCCATCGAAGCATAAGTTTTTTATGCATCATTTACCGCAAGGTAGTGAGATAAAAATGTACGGTGTAACGGTTGGGAAAGTAGTGACAAACTTTGTGCAACGAGGAGAACGAATGACCGTTGATAATACGAAACATGCAGCTGATCCGTATCAATATAAAGCTACTTCTTATCAATGGCAGCCACCCGATGTTTCTGCATTTAAGCATAGAACATTCAACGGCTATCATAGAAGTAATGGAACGGTTGGTACAGCGAATTACTGGATTTTTATGCCTACTGTTTTTTGTGAAAACAGAAATTTAGATGTTATAAAAGAGGCATTGCATCGCAGTTTAGGATATGCTGTTACAGATAAATATGAACAATATGCCCATACACTAGTACAACAGTATGAAGCAACAGGAGCCTTTGAAATTGAAGAAATAACTGCTGTGCCTGATAACGCTAAAAAAAGATTGTTTAATAACATAGATGGTATAAAGTTTTTAAACCATAACGGGGGGTGCGGTGGAACGCGGCAAGATGCAATTACGTTAGGTCGGCTACTTGCTGCATATGCGAATCATCCCAATGTTGCAGGGGTTACTATTTTAAGTTTAGGCTGTCAGCATTTACAAGTAGCAAGTTTGATAGATGAAATTCATGCTAGAAGTAATGGATCATACGATCGACCTTTATTAGTGTTTGAACAACAGCAAGCAAAGAGTGAAACCGATTTAATTAAAGATGCTATTCAACATACTTTACAACATCTAGCCGTTGCAAACCAGCAGGAACGAAAGCCTGCGCCTTTAAGTGAATTATGTATCGGCGTTAAATGTGGTGGTAGCGATGGTTTCAGCGGTATTTCTGCAAATCCTGCGGTTGGGCATACGGCCGATATGCTTATTGCTTTAGGAGGTAAAGTATTATTAGCCGAGTTCCCAGAATTATGCGGTGCAGAACAACAAATTTTAGATCGCTGTGTCAACGAAAGTGTAGCTCATAAGTTTATTCAACTCATGGAAGCATACGATGCTCAGGCACATGCGGTGGGTAGTGGATTTTTTATGAATCCTTCGCCTGGTAACATTAAAGATGGGTTGATTACAGATGCCATAAAAAGTACTGGTGCTTGCAAAAAAGGTGGTACTGCACCAGTTGTAGATGTATTAGATTATACTGAGCCTGCTACGAAACCTGGCT
>DMPB01000136.1:0-791 GCA_003456175.1 Chitinophagaceae bacterium
TACCACCCGATATTGCTTGCAATAACATTTATAAAGTATCAAACGATGCACATAGCAGATTTTTAGCTACTGCACGCAAGTATGCCTACCACATCTACCAACAAAAAAATCCATTACTTACGGCTAGAGCTTACTTTTTTCCTTTTCCATTAAACTTAGATTTGCTACAACAAGCTGCAGCAATCTTACAACAGCATCAAAACTTTGCTAGTTTTAGCAAGCGTAACACGCAAGTGAATAATTTCAATTGCACGCTCACTACATCACATTGGGAACAGTTAACACCAACACATTGGGTGTATCATGTGCAAGGCAATCGCTTTCTGCGAGGTATGGTTCGTGGCCTGGTGGGCACTATGCTTCGTGTTGGCAGAGGCAACTATTCATTAGCACAACTAGAACAAATTATTGCTGCTAAAGATTGTACCAAGGCCGATTTCAGCACACCACCGCATGGTTTGTTTCTTGAAAAAGTCATTTACCCGCAAGGGACATTTCATTTATAAATAAAAAAGATTGCCATGCTTTGCATGGCAATCTTTTTTATACATTATTTAAATACCTTACGGTAAATGACTAGCTGAATAAGCCACCTTTTTTAAGCGTTTTATAGCCTTCGCCAATTTTGTAACCGTTGTGATAAATCTCAATTTTATATTGCCCTGTAGCATAGCGAGACTCTTGTTTCCAATCGAAACTTACAGGTGTAATTTTACCTTGCTCATAATTCACTTGCACTTTGCTTGTGTAAGTTTTTTGTCCATCGTCGCGGGTATTAAAATTGCCACTTG
>DMPB01000136.1:1012-3089 GCA_003456175.1 Chitinophagaceae bacterium
GGTATTAAAATTGCCACTTGTACCTGGTGTGCTCACTACTTGTCCTTCAGGATTGTACACAATTACATATAATTCTTTAGGACCACTTGGTGCAATACGATTTTCATCAATCACAAAGCTAATACGCAAAGCATCGGCACGCTTAGCAGTATTGGTTTCTTTTTCAGATCCGCTTCCTTTAATGTTAATGGCAGTAATGTTGATGTTGCTTGCATGTAATGTACTAGCCACATCTTGCAAGCGATTCTTTTCGCTTTCTGTAGCAGCAAGATTATCTTCAACTTGCTTTTTAGCAGTACTCAGTTGTTCTTTTTCTGTAGATAACTGTTGATTGGCAGTAGTAAGTTGTTGGTTTTCAGCTTTCAATTTTGCCACTTCGGCCAACAATTCTTCTGTTTGTGTACGTAGTTCGGCAATTAAAGCTTTAGCCTTTTTTAAATCGCCATCTTTCTTATTTAATTCACGACGAATCTCTGCTTTCTTACGCTCAATTTCGGCTTGCTTTTCTGCGAGTTCACCTTGTAATTGTACATTACTTTCTGCAAGTGAATCGCCACGTTGCAATGCAGCATCAAACTCAACTTGTAAGGCAGCACGTGTACTATCTAATGCATCATTTTTTTCTTCTAACTGTGTAATTTGCTCTGTCGATTTATTTTTATCGTACCAGATGTAACCCCAAGTAGCAATTAAAGCAATAATTAAAATTGCGTAAATAACTTTACGGTTATCGCCACCATTAGAGGCAGCTTGTTTCTGCGGCTGTGCCGATGGGTAACCTGAAGTGTTGGTTTCGTAACTCATACGATGTAGGTTTAAACTTTTATAAACAAGAATAATGAATAATTCATTGAATTTGCAGCAATTGTTGTTCATAGATATTGAAACAGTGCCTATGGCGGCAAGCTTTCAAGCGTTATCTACTACTTGGCAAGAGCTTTGGTTTGAAAAGATTTCCAAAACCATGCCAGAAAATTCATCTGTAGAAGAAATTTTTATACAACGTGCTGGTGTGATGGCCGAATTCGCCAAAATTGTTTGTATTAGTACCGGATACCTACAACAAGAACAAAACCAATGGAAGCTACGCATCAAAAGTTTTGCAGGAGATGATGAAAAAAAGCTTTTAGAAACCTTTATTACCACTTGTAATAAAATACAACAACAGTGGCCATTGTTTCAATTTTGTGGACACAACATAAAAGAGTTTGATATTCCATTTTTATGCCGTAGAATGTTAGTACACGGCTTACCACTACCTAGTTATTTGTATCTGCACAATGCTAAACCTTGGGAGGTAAAAGCAGTTGACACCTTGCATTGGTGGCGCTTTGGCGACTATAAAAATTACACCTCTTTACATTTATTAGCTTCTGTTTTAGGCATACCTACCAGTAAAGATGATATTACTGGCAGCGAAGTGCAACATGTGTATTACAAAGAGCAAAACCTACAACGCATTGTAACCTATTGCCAAAAAGATGTTGCTGTGGTAGCCAACATTATGCTTCGCTTTCAAGAACAACCTTTATTAGCTTCAGAAAATATTCACATCGCCTCCTAAGGTGTTGGTCATTTACCGCAAGGGTTACATTTGCAATATGGCAAAGGCGTCAAAAGAGAAAGGATTAGACTTTGATTCGGTAATGCAGCAGTTGGTGCAACGAAAAACCCGCGCTGTTTATTGGCTTGAAGGCGAAGAGGCGTATTTCATAGATAAGCTCATACATTACGCAGAACATGAGTTACTAAGCCCTGCAGAAGCGGGCTTCAACCTTACTATTTTTTATGGTAAAGATGCTGATTGGGCAGCGATGATTAATGCTTGCAGAAAGTACCCCATGTTTGCCGAACGACAAGTGGTGCTATTAAAAGAAGCACAACACATGAAAGACCTTGAGAAGCTAGAGGGTTATATTGAAAACCCACTTACAAGTACCATTTTTATTGTTGGGCATAAAGAAAAAACGATTGACGGTAGAAGCACACTAAAAAAGTTACTCACTAAAAAAGATAACCCAAACATTACTTACTTTTTAAGCGAAAAACTCCCAGATTATAAGCTTGATGAGTGGGT
>DMPB01000170.1 GCA_003456175.1 Chitinophagaceae bacterium
AAAGGGTAAGCTTACCATTAAGTTTGAAGGCGAAAATGGCGAAGTAATAGAACATGAAGTGTACAACTTCAAAGGCGATGGTGTTGCTTTGGCTATGTACAATACCGAAGAAAGTATCAGAGGCTTTGCACGTAGCTGTTTTAATGTGGCATTGCAGAAAAAATGGCCTTTGTATTTGAGTACTAAGAACACCATCTTGAAAAAGTATGATGGTCGTTTCAAAGATATTTTCGAAGAAATTTATCAGCAAGAATTTAAAGCACAGTTTGAAGCTGCTGGTATTACTTACGAGCATCGCTTGATTGATGATATGGTAGCAAGTGCCTTAAAATGGAATGGTAACTTCGTTTGGGCTTGTAAGAACTACGATGGCGATGTACAAAGCGATACCGTTGCACAAGGTTTCGGCTCTCTAGGGTTAATGACGAGTACTTTAATTACACCCGATGGTAAGGTGATGGAAGCAGAAGCAGCGCATGGTACCGTTACACGCCACTATCGTGAGCACCAGAAAGGAAAACCAACAAGTACCAACCCAATTGCTAGTATTTTCGCTTGGACACGCGGTTTAGAGTTTCGTGGTAAGTTAGATAGCAACCAAGCTTTGATTGATTTCTGTCAGGCACTTGAACAAGTATGTATCGAAACAGTGGAGAGTGGTAAAATGACGAAAGATTTAGCTGTTTGTATCTACGGTAATAAAGTGAATCATGGTGAACATTATTTGTACACCGAAGAGTTCTTAGAAGCGTTAGATACCAATTTAAAAGCCAAACTAGCTCAATAATTGCTATTGGATAGTATTTATAAAAGAGAGAATGGCGCCCCCAGGGGCGCCATCCTCTCTTATATAATACATAAAGCCTAACTCTGCTCTATTCGCTTTTGTAGTATTTCTTGTACTTGTTTTTGGTAGCTACTACTCACAGGAATTTGCTTATCGCCCAACTGCAAAGTGTTTTTATTGAAGCTCGTAATACCATCTACCGGAACAATATAGCTTCTGTGTACTCTCACAAATTTTTGGCTCGGTAGTTTTTCGGTTACAGCCTTCATACTCATGTGTACCAACAACGATTTCGGCTGCATGTGAATTTTAATATAATCGTCTAACGCCTCAATGAGAATAATGTCTTTAAAGAAAATTTTATTCCACTGATAATTGTACTTCACAAACAAATAACCATCGTTCATTTCTTTATTTTGATGATACTCTTGTAGTTCTTTAGCCTTAGTTACTGCTTTGCTAAATCGTTCAAACTCAATAGGTTTTACCAAGTAATCAATAGCGTCTAAATTGAAACCCTCCACTGCATATTGGCTAAAGGCGGTTGTAAAAATTACAGGTGGTTTTTGTGCTAGTTGAGCATAAAAACGCATGCCGTTGATATCGGGCATTTGAATATCTAAGAACAACAAATCAACATTATTGTCGTCTAAAAAAGCTTTAGCCGAAACCGTGTCTGTGAAGGTGGCAACAATATCAATATCGTTAAGCTTACCTACATAGTTACGTATAATTTCAAGTGCTAAAGGTTCATCATCAATGGCAACGCATTTAAGCATATCAGATATTTAAAGTGAGCCTTACGGTAAATGTTTGATGCGCTTCAGAAATATCTAAAGCATATTTATTAGGATATAATAATTCTAATTTTCGCTTGGTATTGGTAAGGCCTGTGCCTGTACCTTGTTGTTCTGGTAGGCTGTAAGGGAACACATCGTTTTCACAATAGAAATCTACTTGCTTTTCATTTACAGTAATGTGAATCGTAATAACACTTTCTTTATGCGTACTTACACCGTATTTAAAAGCATTTTCAATAAAAGGAATAAATAATAGCGGAGCTACTTGAACCTTTTCAACATCGCCTTTGGTTTCAAAAATCACTTTCACCTTATCTGTAAGGCGAACTTTTTGTAAGTCGATATAACTATTAATGAATTCAATTTCATGCGATAATGTTACTACATCGTTTTTACTTTCTTCAAGTGTATAACGCATGATGTTGCTCAGCTTTAACACAGCACCCGATGCTCTTTCGCTGTTCGCTAAAGTTAAGCTGTAAATACTGTTAAGGGTATTAAACAAAAAGTGCGGATTCACCTGCGACTTTAGCAGCGAAAGCTCTGTTTGCAACTGTTGTCTACTAATAGCTTCTTGTTTCTCTTCGGCGGTAAACCATTGCCCGATAATTAAACTACCAGTACTTATCACCACTACTAATAAGTACAACGACATGGGACCAGGACTAAAAAAACGAACTTGCAGTGTGTAATACGGCGTTTTCGCGTAGGGGCTTTTTAAAATTTCTTGTATTTGCGTATCTGTGATACCTATGTAATATATAACACCCAGATAAATGAACAAACAGCTGGCAACAATAGCAGTGTAAAGCGTTATTTTCTTCGATGCAAGTATTTTCGGAATAAAATGCCAACGATTAACGAAATAAAATGCAAGTAAAAAAATACTACTAAACAAATAAGAGCTAACAAAACGCTGACTTTCAAAAGGAGAAGTGTTACGGTTGTAAGGAAACAGCATGAAGGGTAACAATAGCACTAACGCCAAGGTTACTATGGTAAGCAAGAATTGTGCTGTAATGTTTCTTTCCTTCAAAGTGAAATGTTTGTTGTGGTTCTAACGAACTTACACGCAACTGTTAGCTTTGACAATTTAAAATAGACCAGTAATTAAAATACTTCGGGGAAGTATTTAAGTGGTTAAACTATGTAAGTGCAATGCACCAAAATTCCCCAAACTTGTTAACTGCAAGTCTGCCGCAGCCCAGCGTTTTTCCTGACGTTGATGCGCTGCTGGTACCACCACACACTTCATGCGAGCAGCTTTAGCAGCAATCATACCATTGAAGCTATCTTCAAAAGCAATACATTGTGTTGGGGTTACACCCAGTTGGGCAGCGCATTGCAAATACACATCGGGGTGAGGCTTGCCATAGGGCAGGCTTTCGGCACTTGCAGTAGCCTGAATAGCAGCGCCTATACCAAGTTTAGCAACCACTACATCAATCAGCGATTGTGGCGATGAACTGGCAATACCAATTTTAAAGTTGCGTTCAACAAAAAAGTTTAAGATGGCACCAACACCGGGCATTGCCATGGCTTTGTTTTGCACTTTTTCGGTAACCACATTTATAATAGCTTGCTCTGCAACCGGTATTTCTGTTGCCGGAATGTGGTAGGCTTGTAACCACCAACTTACAAATTCGCGAGTTCGTAACCCCGTTGTTGTAGCATATTGTTCGGCCGAGAGCTTAAAGCCGTATCGTTCAAAAACAGTTGTGGCAGCTTCATCCCATAATGGCTCACTATCAATCAAAAGACCATCCATATCGAAAATGGCAGTATTCACTTGTTGTTGCATGCTAGCAAAAGTAGTTATGTTGCCACATGTGTATCAACATTTACCGTAAGGTGTATTATAAAAATATGTTTCAGCGGCAATACTTATCTTCATTGCCACAGACGATGATTATGCGCTACTTTTTGCAACGGTTATGGCTTCTATTGAGCGTATTTGTATTATGCCTTACGGCAAATGCACAACGCGAACTTACAGCCACTATTACGGGTAATGTATTGAACGATGATATGCAGCCGATAGCAGGTGCCTCCGTACAAATTTTGAATCAAAACAAGGGCGTTATAACAAATGCCGATGGTAGTTTTTCAATAGTAGTGCCAGCACAGAAGGCCATAGCGCTTGTATTCAAAGCTGTTGGGTTTAGTACCAAACAGTACAGCTTTTATTGTACACGTGGCGAAAAAGTTACCGTTACCATTAAATTAATACGTAGTGAGCAAAACCTCGATACAGTTGTGGTTCGAAATACCAAACGCGATAGGATAGAAGCTGGCCTAATTACCATTGAAGCTGAAAAAGCATTGTTGAACCCGAGCCCAATTGGCGGTATCGAGAGTTTAATTAAAGTGTTGGTTGGTAGTAACAATGAACTATCGAGCCAGTACAATGTACGTGGTGGTAGTTACGATGAAAACCTAGTTTATGTGAACGATTTTGAAGTGTTTCGGCCTTATTTGGTTCGTAGCGGCCAGCAAGAGGGGTTAAGCTTTATTAATCCTGAATTAACGGGTGGTGTTAAGTTTTACAATGGTGGTTTTCAGGCTCGTTATGGCGATAAAATGAGTAGTGTATTAGATGTTACCTACAAAAAGCCTGTTCGTAACGGTGGCAGTGCTTACATGAGTTTGCTAGAGCAGGGGGTGCATATAGAAGGTGTTGCCAAAAAGCAACAACTCACTTATATTGTAGGTGCTCGTAACCGTAGCAATCGTAATTTATTAAGCAGCCAAGAAACGCAAGGGAATTACATTCCATCTTCGGCCGATATTCAAGGGTTGGTTACATGGCAAGCTGCACCTAAATGGCAGTTGGACGCGTTGGTGAATCTTTCACAAACCAAATTCACTTTGTACCCAGAAGAAAGTAAGTTAACAAGTGGCGTATTTTCACCACTGTTTGCTGCTGCTTTAGGCCTCGATATTTTTTTTGAAGGACAAGAAAAAGATCAATACAACACATCTTTCATTGGGTTAAGTGCCACACATCAGCCCCGCAAAAACCTTCGTTTGAAGTGGATGCTCAGTTACTTTAATAATAAAGAGCAAGAGAACATTGATATTACAGGAGCCTATTTATTTGGCGAAAGAGATTTTGATAATGCCAGCAGCACTTTTGGATTAATTACCAATCCGCTTGGGGCAGGTGTGTTTCAGAATTACAGCAGAAACAATTTGAACATTCGTGTACTCAATGCCCAACATAAAGGCAGTTACGAGATCGGAAGAGCGTCGT
>DMPB01000117.1:0-8141 GCA_003456175.1 Chitinophagaceae bacterium
CCAACCCTGAGTTAAACGAGGCCGAGGGGTTAGGCAAGGTATTAGCAAATAAATGGTATGTTGATGAATTGTATGACGCTATCATTGTTCGTCCAATAGAAGCAATCGCTAAACTGTTCAACAGTGGGCTAGAAAAAGGTATTGATGGTGTGGTGAATGGTACCGGCCGCTTTGTACAATACAGCAGCAGACAGTTACGCTTGTTGCAGAGCGGACAAGTAGGTAGCTATATTTTATTTATGGTGATGGGTATTTTAGTATTCTTCATCATTTGGTGGAACCAACCACTTTTAACCAAACTATTACAGAAATAAACGCAGGCGAAAGCCATATACAATATGATTGCATTATCGTTAGTACTTATTCCTGTTATCTCCGGCATCGTAAGCTTTGCGTTCAACAACAAAAAAGCTGCAAAGGGTTGGGCCCTGCTATCATCGATAGCAACACTCGCAGCTGCTATGATGGCGCTGTACACACATACTGCTGGCGCAACAAGTTTCGACAGTGCCTGGTTGCCACAATTAGGCAGCCGCTTCACTTTAAGTCTCGACGGTATGGGCAAAATGCTTGTGCTGTTAACTGGCGTAGCTTTCCCCATCATTTTCGCAGCAACATATAATAACGCTTATAGCAAGCCAGGGAACTTTTATGGCTTTATGTTATTAGGGGAAGCAGGCTTGATGGGTGTTTTCTTAGCTACTGATGCGTTACTATTTTACTTTTTCTGGGAGTTGGCTTTAATACCTGCTTATTTTCTTTGTAGCCAATGGGGAGGCGAAAAGCGTATTGCAGCTACATTCAAATTTTTCATTTACACATTCGTAGGCTCACTTATAATGCTAGTTGGTTTGCTGTATGTGTACTATCATAATCCCGAACACAGCTTTGCATTAGAATCGTTATACAAGGTTAACCTTACGGTAAATGAACAAGCCTTTTTGTTCTGGATGTTCTTTGTAGCATTTGCTATAAAAATGCCCATTTTCCCATTCCACACCTGGCAGCCCGATGCGTACGAACAAAGTCCTACGGCTGTAACGATGGTATTAAGTGGTGTAATGGTAAAGATGGGATTGTTCGCAGTGGTACGTTGGTTGTTACCTATGTTTCCAGCAGCCGTAACACAGTTTCAAGGCGTTGCTATTCTATTATCGGTTGCAGGCATTGTATATGCATCATTAATAGCTATGCAACAGAACGATATCAAGCGATTGATTGCTTACAGTTCTATTGCACACATTGGTTTAATGAGTGCGGCCATTTTCACAAAACAAAGTGTTGGCTTAGAAGGTGTGATGGTTCAAATGTTCAACCATGGTGTTAATGTAATTGGTTTATGGATTATTGCAGATACTATAGAACAACAATTAGGTACACGTAAGTTCAGCGATTTAGGAGGCTTGGCTCAGAAAGCTCCAAAAATGGCAATACTACTGGTAGTAATGGCATTTGCAAACGTAGCCTTACCACTTACTAATGCCTTTGTAGGCGAATTTTTAATGTTCAATGGCTTATTCCGCTATAATATTTGGATGGCTGTAATTGCTGGTATCAGTATTATACTAGCGGCGGTTTACACACTCAACATGGTGCAAAAAGTATTGTATGGCAATACATCGGCAATTACAGAAAATGCTTCAGACATAAAAGGTGGTAATAGTATTATGCTAGCGTTGTTATCAGTGCTCATCATTGTGTTAGGGGTGTGGCCTCAACCTATGTTAGACTTAACAAAGGCTACCGTAACAAATATTTTGGCTCAAATTCAATAACGAACTTTAGAGAACTATACAGCAATGAATGCAATAATATTAGCTGCAATACTTGGCGTTGTAATGATGTTTTCAAGTGTTTTTATCAATAACAAAAGCACTTATAAATACATTGCTATCGTTGGCATGATTGCCTTACTTGGTGTGAATTGGGCCGATACTTACGGTTGGCGCATGTTCGATATCGATACGAAAGGCATGCTCAATTTTAGCCGATATGGCTACTTCTTCAATACTGTTTGTATTGCTGCAACACTAGTGTACTTATTGCTTAGCGGTGCAGCCTTTGAAAAGGTTGGTAACTACACTGCCGAGTATTTTGCACTTGTATTTTTCGTGCTTTGTGGTATTAGTATTATTACAAGCTTTAATACCTTACTCATGTTGTTCTTAGGGGTAGAAATCATGAGTATTCCACTGTACATCTTAACTGGTGCCGATAAGCGTAATCTAAAGAGTAATGAAGCCTCGCTGAAGTACTTTTTAATGGGTTCGTTTACTACAGGTATCATGTTAATGGGTATTGCACTGATTTATGCGGCTACAGGTTCTTTTAACTTAGATGTATCTCGTGCGAATAATGTGATGATTGGAACTACTGTTAACTTATCTATTTTAGAGGTAACAGGTTGTATTTTATTGTTTATTAGTTTGGCCTTTAAAGTATCTGCTGCACCCTTCCACTTCTGGACACCCGATGTTTATGATGGCGCACCAAGTGTGTTTACTTCTTTCATGGCTACGGTAATTAAGGCCGCCGGTTTCTTGGCATTGTATCGCTTTTTTGATGCTAAAGTAGGCTTTACCGGAGTGGCTAGTAGTCCGAATTTGGGAGTAGATTGGAAGTTAATGTTAGCTATAGTAATCGTATTAACACTCCTTGCGGGAAATGTTACCGCAGTATTCCAACAAAGTGTAAAGCGTATGTTGGCATATTCTTCTATTGCACAAGCTGGCTTTATGATGATGGCTCTGTTTGGCAACAACGATATGGCAAAAGAAGGTTTGGTTTTATATGCTCTTGTATACAGCCTAGCCACTATTGGCATCTTTGCAGTGCTAGTAAAAATGAAAGACTACACCTTTGAGGGCTTCAATGGATTAGCTAAAGAAAATCCAGTTATTGCTTTTGCCACTACCATATTTTTATTATCGTTGGCAGGTATTCCGCTTACAGGAGGTTTTTTTGCGAAGTACTTTATGTTGGCAAGTGTTGTAAAAACAGGTTCTTATTTATGGTTAGTAGTAGTAGCTGTTTTGTTTGCTGCCATTAGTGTGTACTACTATTTCCGTGTGATACAAGCCATGTATTTTAAAACAGCTACTAGCGAATCGCCAGTATTGGCTGTAACGGTTCCGCCATTAGCACAATACGCCTTTATTGCTTTAGCCATAGCTATTATTATAGTGGGTGTATGGCCGCAAGCAGTATTACAATATTTGTATTTTTAAATTTTTGCAGTAATTAGAAATGATTTGGAAGCGATGCCTTTAAGCGTCGCTTTTCTTTTTTTGTTACCACTCACCACCAACACTTGCCACTGTTATAAGCATGCTTGCCAGCACTTGGTTAGATGCTATCTTTATTCGCATTTACGTAAGTAAAACATGAAACTTAAAGATACCATAGGCTTAGCCTATAAAACTGTTAGTTCTAATAAGTTGCGAAGTGGCATTACAATTGCTATTATCGCTCTAGGTATTGCTGCACTAGTTGGTATTAATACTGCTATTAGTGCTATGAATAGCGGGCTTCGTGATAGTTTTAGTACGATGGGCGCTACTGGCTTTTCTATTGCTTATAAAGAGCGTTTCAGATTTGGTGGAAATGGTGGTAGTGATACCAAGAAGGTAAACAAAAACGGCAAAAGGCAAAAGAAAAGTAACCTCGATAAACCAATTACTATTGATGAAGCTGAGGCTTTTAAAAATACTTATGTTTTTCCTGCTAAAGTAGCGTTACAACTATACGGAGGTGGTAATTATGAGTTGCGCTATAAAGACAAAAAAACAAACCCTAACGTAAGCATCCGTAGCGGCGATGAAAATTTTTTACAAGTGAATGGCTTCACATTGTTGGCGGGTCGTAATATCAATGCATTAGATGTTGTAAGTGGTCGTAACGTGTGTATTCTAGGGAGTGAAACCGGAGAGAAACTGTTCGGGCCAAATTACGAAAGAGGTGTTGATAAAGTAATTAAGGTGAACGATGTACCATACCGTGTAGTAGGTGTACTAAAAAAGAAGGGTAGTAGTGCATTGATGCGTGCCGATAATGTATTGGTGACTACCTATAACACCATACGTAGATTGGGTGGCGATAATGTGAGTCGTTCATTTACTATAGGTATTGCAGCTAACGATGTACAGTCGGTAGATGCAGCCGTGGCTGAAGCCAATGCTACTTTCAGAGCAATTCGAAAATTGCACCCAACAGAAGATGACAACTTTGTGTTAGAAAAGAGTGATAAGATAGCTGAAACCTTTATTGGTTTATTAAGTAGTATTCAAATCGCTGCAGCTGTAATTGGCTTTATAACGCTGGTAGGTGCTGCAATTGGTTTGATGAATATTATGTTGGTAGCTGTAAATGAACGAACCAAAGAAGTAGGTTTAATTAAAGCCTTGGGTGGTAAGCGAAGCGATATTAGCAGGCAGTTTTTGTTTGAAAGTATTATCATTAGTTTAATGGGAGCTGTATGCGGTATTATTCTCGGTATTTTGTTGGGTAACTCTGTAAGTATGTTGGTAGGTACCGGTTTTGTAGTGCCTTGGAATTGGGTGATTGGTGGTGTATTCATTTGTTCTATTGTTGGATTATTAGCAGGTTTATGGCCTGCAAGAAGAGCTTCAAAACTCGATCCGATTGTTGCTTTACGCTTTGAATAAAATCAGCATTTAAATAGCAAAACTAGTTACAACGATATGGGGCGGCCTGCGGCCGCCCCATATCGTTTGCTATGTATCGATCATTAAAAAAGTGTATATACCATCATTGATAATGCATATAGATAAATATATATGCGTTTATTTCTTTTGATCGTCATTTACCGTAAGGTGATACGAATGCTCAACTACTATAATGTAGTTCAAAAAGCTTGAAACGTACTGTATGATTCATTTTCCGTAAGGTTGCTATTATATATGGATATTGTTTTGGGGCCTTGCGGTAAATAAAAAACGCAGTAGTAAATATACTACTGCGTTTTGTGAAATTGAGTAATCTTAATTTGCTTACTTCGGATCTAAAGCTTGCTTGATACGCTCACTTACATCTTGTAAATGGTACTTGCTAAGCTTGTCGGTAGTAGTTGGAATAGCTGCATTGATTTGAGCTCTTAAAGCTTGCAAATGTGCTTTTACGATAGAAGCAGCATCGGTATTTCTAAGGTTAGTACCAAAGCTAATAGTAATGCCACCACCAAGATTTTGAGATGTAGGTGGTGCTAATGCACTAATTAAAGCTTCTACATAAATCTTCTGTAGGTTTCTGCGGTATGGGTCTATTGGTTTCTTACTAACCAATTCGCTCCAAATGCCTTTGCGAGCATCTTCTAACATTTCATCGGCCGTGTACACATTGCTGGCACCAAAACGGTTAGCACTAGTAAGCATACGACTCATACGAGCACCGCTTAATAAGCTGTTCAATACGCTTGCTTGAACATTGCTTACGCTTTCGTTGCTAATTGGGTTGCTGAACTTGTTTAAGATGTTTTTATCTAACAACCATGTTGGCGTTTCAAACAAGTTTCTGTTTAAGAAAGCCAATGCTTCTTTCTGATTGTTTTTCGGATTAGGCTCGTACACATCGCCTTTCTCTTCAATACTCTTAGGCGTTTCGTAGATACCGCCTACATGCTTTAATACATGGCCCATATAGCGGCTGAACTGGCCTACTAATTGGCCATACATTTCTTCAAGATTGTCGTAACGGTCGCCAGCTTCTTTAGTCCACTCAGGTAAGTTGGCAAGAATACGCTTTAAGTTTTTAATGCCATACTCACCAGCTCTCATGCTGTTATCACTAAGGTCTTCAGTTTGACTTCTAGGGTCAAATGGATTTGTTTCAGTACCGAACCATAAACGAGGATTTTTGCCAATACGTTCGATGATGGTTTTATTGCTTTCAGCTTTTTCTTCTTCATCTGTTTTAGCGAAGCTATAACGGTAACCCCACTCAATAGCCCATAAATCGTAATCGCCAATGCGAGGGAATAAGCCAGCTTGACTAATATTATCTTCAGGTTGCGCTACGTAGTTGAAACGAGCATAATCCATAATACTTGCAGTGTGGCCATTGGCTTCAACCCAAGCTTTGTCACGTAATTTTTCAACTGGTGTTCTGCTGCTGCTACCCATGTTGTGACGTAGACCCAGCGTATGACCTACTTCGTGGCTACTAACAAAGCGAATTAATTGGCCCATTAACTCATCATCAAACTTCATGCTGCGAGCTTTCGGATCAACCGCGGCAGTTTGTATCATATACCAGTCGTGCAATAACTTCATTACATTATGGTACCAACCAATATGGCTTTCAAGAATTTCACCACTGCGAGGGTCGTGAACGTTAGGGCCATAGGCATTTTCAATATCACTTGCGAAGTAGCGGATGAAGCTATAGCGAGCATCTTCAGGGCTAATAGTAGTATCACCTTCAGGTAATTCTTTAGCCATAATAGCGTTCTTGAAGCCAGCTTTTTCAAAAGCCTTCTGCCAATCGTTTACCCCCATGATAAGGTACTTTCTCCATTTTTTAGGAGTAGCAGGGTCAATGTAGTACACAATAGGCTTAACGGGTTCAACCAATTCACCACGCTTGTATTTTTCCATGTCTTCTGGCTTGGGCTCAAGGCGCCAACGCACAGCAAAAACTTCTCTTTCTACCTTTTGTTGATCGTCGCCAAAAACAGTGTAATCATCTGCGAAGTAGCCTACACGTGGGTCGAAGAAACGCTTTTTCATCGCTGTTTTAGGTAATAAAATCAACGATGTGTTCATTTCCATGGTGATAGCACCTGCTTCTTGTGCTGCTGGTAAAGAAGGCGCTGCTGGTGCACCAGGTACTCCAAAACCACCGCCAGCACTAGCGTTGAATGTTTTAACAGTTCTGATTTCGTTGTTGATTGGGAATGCTTTGATGCTGCTGATGTAGCTGCGATCAGGTGCCAATACGGTTACATTAAATCTACGCTTAATGAAAGGGTTAATACTTACAACCTGATTGTCCCCTTTGAAAAATTCAGTAACATCAATTACAACACCGCTGCTGTCTTTGCTTAGAGCCTTGATATCAAAAGCCGCTGCAATTGGGTTCACATTGCTGTTACGTACTGCTTTGTAAATGTCATTGGTACTATCGGCAGCACTAATAAGTGTAATAACACGTAAGAATACATTGTTGCTAGGGCCCTTTTCCCAACTTAAGGTAACCTGATTTGCTAACTCACCACCGTAAGTGCCGCCACCGCCAGCAACCTTGCTGAAACGAGTAATGGCCATAAACTCACGATTTAACATACTGTCGGCAATTTCAAAGTAGAATTTATCGTCTACTTTATGTACGGTAAACAAGCCTTTTTGTGAAATAGCTTTGTCTGTAATCACCTCTTTAAAGGCTTTAGGTCCTGGTTTGCTGTTCATCATGCCTGCACCGCCTGGCATACCTGCAGGTGCTTGAACAGTAGCGCCGGCTGGTGCGCCGGGGCGTGGAGTGCTAGGAGTTGGCGTGGTTGGTCGTTGTGCAATAGCACTCAACGTTCCCGCAGCTAGCATGGTAAGCAAAAAAATACGCTTCATAAATCAAATAAGTGGTTATAGTGAAGTGATGAAAATAAATAAATAGCAGTAGTGAAATAAAAGAAACGGTTGAATGGTTGTTTTCTATGGATGAATTTCAATTTAAGTAGCTACAAATACCTTACGGTAAATGTTTTAGCAATCTTAAAATGGCCTTTAAGCTTTTCTTAAAATAAACGGTGTAGATTAAAGTTCGCTCGGTAAATAAAAAGTTCTGAATAATTTACTGCAAATACTTGTTTTTTCAATTTGCAAATGCTTAAAATTGCGAACTCAATTTTGTTAATTACAGATTTAAAACCTCAAAAAACCATTGTATCATGGCTGAAATGAAACCTACTGCCACTGCGGCGTCAAAACCAGCTACAGCGGCACAACCGAAGAGAGGCAGCAACATTATTTCTTGGATTGCTCCTTTCGCTTGTTTAATCGTTGGCTTTTTGTTCTGGCGCTTCTTCTTAGGTAATCCAGACAACTTTACAACTCCTGACCCAGCTGGCGGTTTCTGGCCTAACCACAAAGGTCCTAAAGGTGGTTTGGTGAAAATGTACGAAGGTGGTATCG
>DMPB01000117.1:8380-9799 GCA_003456175.1 Chitinophagaceae bacterium
ACTTTTTAATCGTAATTGTTTTCGTAGTAGAGCGTTTATTAACCATTTCTAAAGCTAGCGGTGCTGGTAACATCGGCGAGTTCATCCGCAAAGTGCAGTTCAACCTTGCCAACCGCGATATCGATAAGGCTATTGCTGAGTGCGACAAGCAAAAGGGTAGTGTTGGTAACGTTATGAAGGCTGGTTTGAAGAAGTACAAAGAAATGACCACGAATAATGAATTAGATACTGAACAAAAAGTATTAAGTATTCAGAAGGAAATCGAAGAAGCCACTTCATTAGAATTACCAATGTTAGAAAAGAACCTAGTTTTCTTATCAACCATTGCTTCTGTAGCAACCCTTCTTGGTCTATTAGGTACCGTATTAGGTATGATCAAGTCATTCTCTGCATTAGGTGAAGATAGTGGTGGTGGCGCAGCAGCTGCTGAACTTTCAAAAGGTATCTCTGAAGCCTTGTATAATACGGCGTTAGGTATCGGTACTTCAGCTATTGCTATCATCTTCTACAACATCTTTACTACTAAGATTGATGCTGTAACTTTCGGTATCGATGAGAGTGGCTTTACTTTAACACAAAGCTTTGCTGCCAATTACAAATAATTGTCGGTAAGTTGGTATGGAAATATTTTCCAACCGCATCTCATTCACATTGAACGAACAGTTTCAATAACATCAAATTAGTAAAACAATGGGCGGAAGACCTAAGATAGCCAGAAAAAGTACAAACATCGACATGACAGCGATGTGTGATGTGGCCTTCCTGCTACTGTCGTTTTTTATCTTAACTACTAAGTTTAAACCAGCAGAAGCAGTGCCGGTAGAAACGCCTAACTCTGTAAGCTCAAAAGTAGCTCCTGAGAAAGACGTAGTACTGGTTACCATCAACCGCGATGGAAAAGTGTTCTTGTCCATCGAAGAAGAGGAGAAGAAAAGTGCACTCATCAACACCGTTAACCAATTAAAGAGTTTAGGTTTAACTGAAGCCGAAATGGCTAAGTTGGCAAAAGCTCCAATGTACGGTGTAGCTTTTTCTCAGCTAAAGCAACAAGCTGCTCTAGCTAGCGATCAGCTAAATGATAAAACTCTTCCAGGTATTCCTGCGAAGGATAGCACCAATAATGAAATGAAAATTTGGATGCAAGCTGTAAAAGATGTGTACACCGGTCAAAAGATGAATCTTTTGATGAAAGGTGACCTCAGCAGTAAGTATCCTGCTTTCAACAACATTATTAAGGCTTTTAAAGACAACGATTTACTCAAATTTCAAATGGTTACCAATCCTGAAGGTGTTCCTGTAGGTACAGACTTGTACATCAAGAACATGAAAACAGGTGGCAGCGGTGAAGGCACTGGTGCCGAAGAGTAAAATCACGTTTGTTAACACCTAAAAAAGTTACCTGCTATGGCAGAAATGGAT
>DMPB01000133.1 GCA_003456175.1 Chitinophagaceae bacterium
GTTAAAGAAGGGCTTCAGTTTGTGTTTCGCACCAAAGAGGTTTTGGGTGCCCTCAGTCTCGATTTATTTGCAGTGCTCTTAGGTGGCGCTGTTGCTATGGTGCCTGTTTTTGCTAAAGATATTTTATTGGTGGGCCCAACCGGTTTCGGCTGGTTAAATGCTGCTAGCGATTTAGGTGCGGGAGCAAGTGTAGTGTTACTCACTTTTTTTCCTATGCGGCAACAACAAGGAAAGAAATTGTTTTTTGCCGTCGCAGGATTTGGCATTTGCATCATCATATTTGCATTAAGCAAAGTATTCTGGCTATCGTTTGTGGCATTGTTGGTAAGCGGACTCATGGATGGTATTAGCGTAGTAGTGCGTGGCACCATCTTACAACTAAAAACGCCCGACGATAAACGTGGGCGTGTTATGAGTGTGAACAGTATGTTTATTAATAGCAGTAACGAGCTAGGCCAATTCGAAAGTGGTGTTATGGCTCGTTGGCTAGGCGTTGTGCCATCGGTAGTGTTTGGCGGTTGTGCCACCATTGCGGTGGTAATATTCACTTGGTTTAAAGCTCCTGCCTTACGGCAAATGGAATATTAACCAGCTGCTACTACTCTACCCAATCGGCAATAAAAATATTGGTATCTCTAGTTCCTCCATTATTGCGATTACTACAGAATACAATCTTTTTACCATCAGGACTAAACATTGGGAAGGCATCAAAACCCTTATCCCTACTGATTTTTGTGAGTCCACCACCTTGCAAATCTACTTGGTACATATTGAACGGAAAGCCTCGCTTATACTCGTGATTACTACAAAAAATAATATGCTTATCATCAGGCGTAAAGTTGGGAGCCCAATTCGCCTGACCAAAGTTCGTGATTTGACGAGCATTAGAACCATCGGCATTAGCCACCCACACTTCCATATTGGTAGGAGCAACAAAACCTTGCGATAATAATTTTTTATAATCATCTATCTCAGCTTGTGTTTTAGGTCGGCTAGCACGCCATACGATTTGCTTACCATCGTGGCTAAACCAAGCACCACCATCGTAACCCAAGGTATTGGTTACTTTTTTTTCTTTACCTGTTTTTAGATCCATCACATATAAATCAAGGTCGCCATCTTTATCGCTACAATAAATCATTTTTTTGCCATCATAACTGAGGGTAGCCTCTGCATCGTACCCCTTAGCAGTGGTAAGTTGCTTTACAATTTTACCATCAGTAGTAGCCATAAAAATATCGAACGTATTATACAACGGCCATATATAGCGGTTGCCCAATTTTGCTTTGTCGGGCGGTGGCGGGCAATCATCGCCACCTAAATGGGTGCTCGCATAAATGATATGCTTACCATCGGGTAAAAAGTAAGCACAAGTAGTACGGCCCTTGCCTGTACTTACCAACTTCGGTTCAAATTTTTCAGTAGGTGTTGTAGGCACCTTACCGATATAAATTTGATCGCAGGGTATGCCCTCTTTAATACTTGTTTTTTGAAAAATTAAATACTTGGCATCGTAGCTCCAGTAAGCTTCTGCATTATCACCACCAAAAGTTAGCTGACGCACATTGGCAAAATGTTTTTCGCCTTCAAACTGCACACTATCATTTACCGTAAGGGGCCTAACATCATTTGCCGTAAGGCTACGCAGTTTGATACTCGCAGTAGTAGTGGCAGCAAGCGCTACTATGCCTGCACACCAATAAAATAATTTCATACACAATAAAATTTGATGGTAACAACCTTACGCAAATGTAATAGCCTCAAAATAACCTTACGGTAAATGCTAATTTTTTACGTAAGTATGACGTTACTTTCAACAGTATGAAAGCTTACTTTTACCAAATGAGATATGTATGTACGCTGCTGTTACTAGCACTTATAGCTTGCAATAACAATACGATTGAAGAAAAAATAAATCAGTCTAAAGTAATTGATGCACTACAAGCGCAACTGAAACAATATCCTGATAGTGCAGGACTTTTGCTACAACTTGCCATGACTTTCGATAGCATTGGTGCACCTGAAAAAGCCTTGCCCTTAATGCAACAAATGATTGCAAAAGACAGTAGTAATTTTGGGTTATGGTATGCCAAGGGACAAATTGAAGAACATGCTGGCGATACGGTTAAAGCACTCGCAAGTTACACAGCAGCGGCACGCATCTACCCAAGTGCCGATGCATTACTATCAATTGCTAATTTGTATGCCGAACAAAGAAACAATAGAGCCCTCCTTGCGGTAAATGAAGTAGCTAAAATGAAGCTAGGCCGCGAATACGATGCCCACTGCCATTTTATTGCAGGTGTTTTTTATGCCAGAACAAAAGATACAAAGCAAGCCTTAGAACAGTTCGATGCATGTGTAGCCAACAACTATACTTACATGGAAGCTTATATTGAGAAGGGATTAGTTTTTTTTGATCAGCAACAATATAAACAAGCATTGGCTGTTTTTAGCTTTGCAGCCACTATTAACAATCGCTACGCCGATGCTTACTATTATATGGCTCGCTGCCACGAAATGATGCAACAAAAAGACAGTGCATTACTTAGATTTGAGCAAGCACTTCAATTAGACCCAACATTAAAAGAGGCTACTGCGGCCATAGAACGCTTACGATAATATTAACACTACCATTCTAAAACACAAATTATGGCAATTGTTGCACCTTCATTTTTAGCTGCCAATTTTTTACAGTTACAAAGTGCTGTTGATTTGGTGAATCAAAGTGCTGCCGAATGGCTGCATATTGATGTGATGGATGGAATGTTTGTTCCTAATATTAGCTTTGGTATGCCAGTGCTGCAAGCATTACGCAGTGCAACTAGTAAAGTATGCGATGTACACTTAATGATAGAACAACCCGAACGCTATATCAACGATTTTAAGCAAGCCGGTGCCGATGTTATTACCGTACATATAGAAGCTAGTCGCCACTTGCACCGAACCCTACAACAAATCAAAAGTGTAGGCTGCAAGGCTGGTGTAGCCATTAACCCGCATACACCTGTTAATAGCATACAAGAAGTATTACACTTGGCCGATTTAGTATTGGTAATGAGTGTGAACCCTGGCTTTGGCGGACAAAAATTTATTACTGAAAGCATACAAAAAGTAGCACAACTACATCAACTCCGACAAACATATCAATATACATATTTGATTGAAGTTGATGGAGGTGTTACACTTGAAAATGCACCCTTACTAACCCAAGCAGGTTGCGATGTACTTGTTGCAGGAAGTAGCATCTTCAATGCCACTGATCCTACATTTGTAATTGATAATATGCATGCTTTGTAAGCAGCCTTTTAAAAACCAACTCTTGAGTTTCTACTATTAACTGTAGTAATACCAATGAGTGCATCGTACCTATCGCCAAGGCCACGGTAATACACCAAAATGGTATAATCGTTTTCAGTTTCCCAATAGTTGCCATCGGTATGAATCGATAAAATTTTGCCAGCACTAGCACTCGGTACAGTAACATAGTTGTACGTATAGTAACCTTGTTTTAGCAGCTGTGTTGTTTCATAAACACCTTCTGCAGCATTGTATTGCAGCTTGGTAGCGTTATTGTATTTGTAGTTGGTAAACTGTCCTGCCAAGTACACATCGTAACCAGCAATAGGTTGCTTACCCGATGGCACAAATGTGAATTTCACATTGGCATAATCGCCTTGCCACCAAGGATTGATTAAATCGGTAGAAGCGGTTTGGCTAAACCCGTTATTATCTTGAAAAAATAAATAGCGCTGCGATGCACGCTCACCGTCAGGTTTTAAAGCCACTTCAAAAGGTTGTGCTTGCATATTAACACTTGCAACTCGTTCGCTTTGAAAACGAAAACTTCTTAAATCGGCCCAACGATACTCTTTGCCAGCAGGAAAAATCAAATCGAGTTCGGCATTGTACTCTAACGTTCCGTTACGGATAAAAGTGGGTTGAATACCAGTGATGGGATTATCCCAACGATAATTTTGTAGTACCACTACCTTTAATTGCTCTTTAGGATTCAAGAGTTGTAAGTTGAACTTAGAAATTACTAACTGAATTTTTTGGTGTGTTCTGAATATTTCAGGATTATAAGGCTGTTGTACTTGTGCACCTATATTCACAATAGGATCTACCACTAAAAATCGTTTGGTAAATAGCAACTTACTAGTATCGCCATTTTCAAACACTTTCAGCAAATAGTTACCCGCCTTACTGGGTTGTGCATTGCGTTCGGGCAATAATGCCTGATAGTGAATATAGTTGGTAGTAGCAATTGAGCTTGGCCGGTATTGTGTAATACGCGATTGTTGAAAGCCTTTGATATAATCAAACAAACCTAGCATTACTGGCTGCCAATTGGCATCGCACAATTCGTAGGTATAAAAATAATTACGTACTCGGCCGCCTAAATCATCGAAATGCAACTCCATGCTACCCACATCGCCTAAGCTAATAATTGGATATGAAAATGGATTATTCTGCCTAAATAGCTGTATGGTTTTGATATTATCATTGTATACCCCATCGGGTTCGCGTTGAGCATTTACCGTAAGGTATATTACCGAAGTTATGAGGGCAAGCAACAATTTTTTCATGCTACTAATTTAAGTATGTGTATGGTTCGCTTACGCAAATAAAATACCAAATTGCATTACGCAGCTATGTATTTTTGAAGCCATGGATGTATCGTGGTTTATAGCAAAGCGTATTGCACTGAAAAAACAGCCCTCTTACTCACGTTTTATTACACGTTTGGCTACTGCTGCCACCGCTGTAAGCGTAGCTGCTATGATTATAACATTGGCATTTGTGAATGGTTTTCAAAAAACGGTTTCTGAAAAAGTATTTGGTTTTTGGGGTCATATTCGTGTACAACAATACGAGTCGGCAAAATCAATTGTAGCAGAAGAAACTGCCATATTACATGATCCGCTAGTGGTTACAACGGTGCAACAAATGCCTGGTGTAAGCCATGTGCAGAGCTTTGCTACTAAAAGTGCTGTAATTCAATTCAATAAAGATATTGAGGGGGTTTTGCTGAAAGGGGTTGATAGTAATTACAACTTTAACAACCTGCAAGGTTTTTTAAAGGCAGGCCGTTGGCCTCGTTTTTCCGATAGTCTTTACAGTAAAGAAATCGCCATTAGTACGCCATTAGCTACTATGCTTGGGATTGCATTGAACGATACTGTAAAGCTTATTTTTATTGGCAACACTTCTACCGATGCTCAGTTTAGAAAGCTACAAGTAGTGGGTTTGTATAAAACGGGAATTGATGCTTATGATAAGCTATTTGCCTTGGGCGATATGCGGCTTATCCGCAGAATTAATCAGTGGGAACCAAATGCTATTGGAGGTTATGAGGTGTTCTTAAGGGATTACACACAAATGGATTCGCTGAATGCAAGGCTCTACGAACAATTACCCGGTACTTGGGTAAGCCGTACGATGCGTGAAATTTTTCCGAATATTTTCGATTGGTTGAATATTCAAGATGTGAATCGTGATTTGATTTTTATTATTATGGGTGTGGTAGCTGTTATTAACTTAATTACCAGCTTATTGATACTTATACTTGAAAGGGTAAAAATGGTTGGCGTATTCAAAGCATTAGGTGCTACCAATTGGCATATTCAAAAAATATTTGTTTGGCAAAGTAGCTTCATAGCACTAATAGGTGTTGGTATTGGAGCTTTTATTGGGATTGGGCTTTGCCTGTTACAACAGCATTTTCAACTCATTCAACTCAACGAATTAGAGTATTACGTTAGTACGGCGCCAATACATATTATCTGGTGGCAGATATTAGTAGTATGTATTGTTACTATGTTGATATGTTTTATTAGCTTATTGCTACCTAGTATGTTGGTAACGAAAATTAACCCTGTTAAAGCTATTCAGTTCCGTTAGTGTTGTGCCAGCCATTCTTGTAACATAATGGTGGCTGCAATTTGATCTACATTACCCTTTTGCCGTCGATCTTTCTTTTTCATACCCATAGCAATCATACTTTGCGATGCCAGCTTGCTGGTATAGCGTTCATCTACCATTTCAACAGGTATTGTTGGAAAGTTTTTTTTCAGCACTTTCACAAAACCGTGTACCATATAGGTAGCATCGGTAGCGCTATCGTTTAAATGCCTTGGCTCTCCAATCAGAATAAGCTCTACTGGTTCTTGTTGAATATAATGTTGTAAGTAAGTGAGTAATGTATTGGTGGGTACCGTAGTTAAAGCCGTAGCAATTATTTGCATAGGGTCGGTAACTGCAATGCCGGTTCGCTTTCCACCATAATCAATACAAATAATTCGTGCCATTATGAACGTATTAATTCTATAACTACTAAAATACCGAACACTACGCTAGCAATACCGTTGGCTGTCATGAAAGCAATATTTACCTTACTTAAGTCGTTGGCCGATACAATCGATTGTTGGTACACCAACATCCCTATGAAAATCGCAGCAGCAATCCAATACAATATTCCAAATGAACCAAACCACCCGGCAGCTATCACAAAACCTGCACTTACAATATGCAGTAGCCTTGAGGTAAGTAACGCATTACTTCTACCAAGAGCTACTGGTATAGAGTGCAAGCCCTGACTTTTATCGAAGGCATCATCTTGCAAGGCATAAATAATATCAAAACCACTCACCCAACCAATAACTGCACCCGAAAACAACAAGGGTAATGCAGCAAAAGCACCATTTACCGCAAGGTAGGACCCTATTGGAGCTAATGCCAAACCGATGCCTAGTACCAAATGGCACAATGCGGTGAACCTTTTGGTATAACTGTAAAACAAGATAACGAACAATGCTACCGGGCTCAGATACAAACAAATACGATTGATAAAAGCTGTAGCTATCACAAAAACGAGGCTGTTTAAAATCACAAAACGCAAAGCATGATCGGCACTAATAATGCCTTTCGGAATTTCTCGAATAGCAGTTCGTGGATTCAGTGCATCGAAACTACGATCAAGATAACGATTAAAAGCCATAGCTGCACTACGTGCTGTAACCATACATATTAGCACCAACCCTAACTTTTGTAACAACAACGGCCAAGCTAAGGGTTCATGGAGCGATTGCAAGGCCAACACAAAACCTATAATTGCAAAAGGTAATGCGAAAATGGTATGCGAAAATTTAACCAGCGATAAATAATGCTTAACAGTACTCATTGTTTGAATTTAAAAATCAACGGGTATACGAGGCTCACACAGCTTCCAGAGTACAATACCCGCAGCAACACTAACATTGAGTGAATGCTTCATACCTAATTGTGGTATTTCAATACAGCCTTGTAGCAGCGGTAGCACTTCGCTATCAACACCAGTAACCTCGTTACCAAATACAACAGCAATTTTGGTATTGGGTTCAGCGGTAAACTTATGCAGCGGAATACTTCCGGTTACTTGTTCAACACCATATACTTCGAAGCCCTCTTTTTGCAAAGCCTTAATACAGTCGGCGGTAGTTTCAAAATGCAACCAATCTACCGTTTCTGTAGCTCCTAACGCAGTTTTATGAATATCGCGGTGCGGCGGGTGCGGCGTATAACCACACAGGCAAATCGCTTCCAACAAAAAAGCATCGGCAGTTCTAAACACACTACCAACATTGTGCATACTCCGAATATTATCGAGTACTGCAATGATTCTGTTCTTAGAAGCCTGCTTAAAATCATCGACCGACTTACGGCCCAATTCATCCATACTTAGCTTTCGCATGCCGCAAAGATAATGTTGTAACGTTTGTACACTTACGTAAATGAACATCGGATGTACAGCCTTTAGCCACACACCCGATATATGAATATTAAATATTGAAACCTTACGGTAAATAACAACAAGCCCACTACACGCCTTGCCACTCGGCCGGATTCGCTTGCCATGCTAATAATATAGCTTGTAATGCAGCATCGATGTTGCCTTTATCGATACTAAGTTGTAACAAAGTTTCATAGTTAGTTAAACTAGTGTAAGGTACTTGCGCTTGCTCCATTTGTTGTGCTGCCACAGCAAATCCGTAATTGAAAATGCTTACCATG
>DMPB01000022.1 GCA_003456175.1 Chitinophagaceae bacterium
CAAGTATTGGTAGCTCCTCTAACACGTGCTTACTTAGTTTGTAATTGCGTTTGATTTGACTAAGCAACAATGGTTAGAGGAGCTACCAATACTTGGTAGGTTAGCATTGCACAGCCATAGTATGGCATTTACTTTATTCAACGAACACTATCAACTAGAGGCACCTATCGCAAAAGATATGCGAGCTACGCTGAAGCAGCTCGAAATGTCTTTGTAAAATTACACCTTACGGTAAATGCTTATGCGATTATTCATTTACCGTAAGGTACAACCAATGCTATTGCTTCGGTTTTCACAAATCTTGTAACATAATTTGTTGTTTGTTTGCAACGCTAATGATTGTTAGCATAAAACCATCAACTATGCATACCGCTTATATTATAGATGCTGTAAGAACACCTATTGGCCGCTATGGAGGCAAATTAAGCACCATTCGCCCCGATGATTTGCTGGCACATGTGATTAAAGCGTTGATACAACGTAACCCAAGTATCGATGTTAATGTTATTGAAGATGTTATTGCCGGTGCCGCCAACCAAAGTGGTGAAGATAACCGCGATGTTGCCCGTATGGCAGCCTTATTAGCCGGACTTCCGGTAACAGTAGCTGGTAATACCGTTAATCGTTTGTGTGCAAGCGGCTTACAAGCCATTATTGATGCTAGCCGTGCAATTACTTGCGGCGATGGCTTGTTATACATTGCTGGAGGAGTAGAAAGCATGACCCGTGCACCTTTTGTTACTGCTAAAAGCGATGGTGCCTGGGGCCGTAAAGTTGAAACTTACGATACTACTATTGGCTGGCGATTCACTAATAAAAAGCTTGCCGAAATGTACCACCCTTACAGCATGGGCGAAACGGCAGAAAATGTAGCTCGCCGCTGGAATATTAGCAGAGAGGCACAAGATGCTTTTGCTTTGGCTAGTCAAGAAAAGTATGCAGCAGCGCATGCTGCTGGCAAGTTTGCCAACGAAATAGTACCCGTAGAAATTACAGAAAATAAACAGCCTACCATTTTTAATATCGATGAGCACCCCCGCGCTACAACCTTAGAAAAATTAGCGGGTTTAAAGCCTGCATTTGCTAAAGATGGTACCGTTACGGCCGGCAATTCTTCGGGTATTAACGATGGTGCGGCGGCAGTGCTGTTAGCCAGCGAAACTGCTGTTAAATTGTTTAGTTTGAAGCCTTTGGCACGTGTTGTTAGTGTGGGTATTGCAGGTGTTGATCCTTCAGTTATGGGTGTAGGGCCAGTGCCAGCTACACAAAAAGCATTACAACGAGCGGGCCTTACGGTAAATGATATTGCTATTGCAGAACTTAACGAGGCATTTGCAAGCCAAAGCTTAGCTTGTATACAAGATTTAGGGTTAGATCCTACAAAAGTGAATGTGAATGGCGGTGCCATTGCGTTAGGGCATCCGTTGGGTTGTAGTGGTAGTCGTATCACAGCTACCTTGATACACGAAATGCAAAAACAAAACGCAAAATATGGTGTTGCTACCATGTGCGTGGGCGTAGGGCAGGGTGCTGCGGTGATTTACGAAAAATTATAACAGATATGTTGAAATACTAATAAAAGTGATGGGGCGGCCGCAGGCCGCCCCATCACTTTTAACCAAACGTTGTGAACGAAAACATAGAATTTTATCCTGTCACCAAAAACCGCTTGCTATGAAATCAATTTTTACGTTTTTATTCGTCGTTTTTTGTACCACCTCATTATTGGCACAACGCCGTAGTTGGGATGTGAATGTAGGTTATGCCCTCATGCTGCCGCAGGGCAATATGAAACAAGGCTGGAACAATGCCCACGGTATTACTTTGAGTGGGTTGTATGCCTTTAGAGATTTGCCTTTCCTACGCGTGGGTGCCAATTTGCAGTATGGTATTTATGGTTATCAGCGGCAGCAGCAAGAGTATCGTTTTCCAAATAGTAATACCACTATTACACAAGTACAATTATCGAGTTCTATAGCTACATTGGGTGGAAGGGTACAAGTGCTGTATCCAAAGTATTTGCCTGTACGCCCTTATGTAGATATTCAAAGTGGTATGTTTGGTATGTTTAGTTCGCTGTACATCGAAGATCCTAGAGATCCGTTTGGTTGTAGAGCCTTGGAGCAACGCGATATCACTAGCGATGTAACTTGGTATACTGCCGCCGGCGGAGGTGTACTTATTGATATGGATAAGCGTACCAAAGACAAGCACATGCTAGATATTGCCTTTCATTATGGTTTTGGTGGTGGTATTACTTATGCTAACATGGGCGACTTAAAAAGTGAGCATGCTGTTGGTAATGGGCATACCGGTACGAACGGTGCAAAGCCATATACTGCTAGGTTTGTAAATGTTACTACCAATGAGGTGCATGAACATCAGGTGGCCGAGTTATTTGATCATCAATTGCGGTATCTACAATTGGCTGTTACTTACCGATTCCGTTTTTAATATAGTTACTTACGTAAATGATTTTTTTTACAGCACAAGGGCTGCCATTTATGGCAGCCCTTGTTGTTTTATTTACCGTAAGGTGTATACTGTTACTTACTAGCTTGCAAGTGGGCAATAAGCGTATCGGCGTTGATGCATTGCTGCTCGCCAGATACAACATTTTTTAATTGTATTTGCTGCTGTTGTACTTCGTTGCTGCCAATAATTGCTACGAATGGAATTTGTTTTTTCTCAGCATACTTAAATTGCTTATCGAGCTTACTTTGTTCATGATATAACTCGGCTGCGATACCTGCTTGGCGAACTTGTTGCATAATTTGAAATGCATAGTTACTTTCGGCTGTACCAAGATTAAAAAATAAAACTCTTGTACCCGTTACAACGGTTGCAGGAAAGGCATTAAGCTCTTCCATAACATCGTAAATTCTATCGATACCAAAGCTGATACCAACCCCCGGAAGGTTAGGCACACCAAATAAACCTGTCAAATCATCGTATCGGCCGCCACCACCGATGCTGCCCATTTGAACGCCTACTGCTTTGATTTCGAAAATGATACCCGTGTAATAGTTCAAACCTCTTGCAAGGGTGAAGTCTACAACCACTTGTTGGCTCGGCTGATGCGATAATACATGCTTGATTTCTGACAACCCTTGTTCTCCAATGGTATTATTACCCAATAAGGCCTCCATAGCATTTAGCTTGGTAGCATTATCGCCATCAATTTGAAGGTAGCTGGTAATAGTGGCAATTTGTGTGTTGCTTAGGCCGCGTTCTGCAAGCTCTTCTTGTACTTTAGAGAGCCCGATTTTATCGAGCTTGTCGATTGCAATGGTAATATCTACGAGCTTTTCGCTGCCGCCGCATATTTCGGCTAAGGCTGCTAAAATTTTACGGCTGTTAATTCTTATTTCAACAGGTATGTGTAGTTGTTCAAAAGCACTTACGTAAATATTGGTAAGCTCCACCTCGTTGAGTAAGCTAGCACTGCCCACTACATCGGCATCGCATTGATAAAACTCGCGGTAGCGACCACGTTGTGGCCTATCGGCACGCCAAACAGGTTGTATTTGATAGCGCTTGAATGGGAAGGTAAGCTGCCCATGATGCATGGCAACATAACGTGCAAAGGGAATGGTTAAATCGTATCTCAGTGCTCGTTCGGTAATATCTTTTGTGTTTTTGCCAGCGAGTATTTTTTCGAAATCGACACGGGCTTGCTCGTGCTTTTCGGGTCGCTCAAAGCCGTTATTGAGCACTTTAAAAATGAGTTTATCGCCTTCTTCGCCATACTTACCCATAAGTGTGGTAAGGTTTTCCATAGCCGGCGTTTCAAGTGGTTGAAAGCCGTATAATTCAAATACGCTGCGTATAGTATTAAAAATGTATTGACGCTTGCGAACTACATCGGCACTGAAATCTCTGGTTCCCTGTGGGATACTCGGTTTACTCATGCTGCAAATATAAGTGGGCTTAGTGTTGCCCTTGTTGGGCTTTAGCGATAATACAATCGCAAGCTTCGCTAATTAAATTAAACACTTGGTGGTAGCCATCTTCGTTGCCATACCAAGGGTCGGGCACATTTTGTTGGCTCTGAGGGTGTATAGCATTGAGTAATAAATCTACTTTCGATGCATCCCAATATTTGCCGGCCATGCGTTGAACATCGGCGTAGTTGCTGGTATCCATCACAAAAATTTTGTCGAAGCTTTGTATATCCCTTGCGGTAAATTGACGGCCTTTTTGATGGCTAATATCAATGCCATGTTGCAACGCCACCTTTTGCGATAGCCGATGTGGCGGTTCTCCAATATGGTAGTTGCTAGTACCAGCACTATCTACCTCCCAAAGCAAGCCAGCGGCTTTTGCCTTGTGTTGTAAGATGCCCTCGGCGAGTGGACTTCTACAAATATTACCGAGACAAACCATTAGAATCTTCATTGTATTATTGATATGCTTGTGTTGAAGGCGTTACCATTTACCGTAAGGGTAACCAAAATTGGCTTTTAGGTGGCGAAAGTAAGATGTTAAGATTCCCTAAAAACCGTTGAACACTTTATGTAACCGTTAAAAACCTGCATCTCATAGTTCAAAATGAAGGCAAAAGCGTAAAAAGTTATATTTTGCCCACCCTGCAGCAAGCAATGGAGATACAAATGATACAAAACGAGTTTAGAAATCGGCAACGAAACGCATACGTAATGATGCGGATGATTAAAGATTTTGTGATGTCTATACTCATTTTGGCGATGGCGGTTTTTATGTTGTTTGGTGATAAGTTGCCTATTGATATGGTAACAACGCTAGACCCATAATTACGCTAT
>DMPB01000204.1:0-1389 GCA_003456175.1 Chitinophagaceae bacterium
CTTCGTTGGTAGGCATGAAAGTATTGCCAGCTTTGAAAGTATAAAAGAGCGTGTTGTTATTGTGAATGGTTTAAGTAAAGGTTTTGCAATGACTGGCTGGCGCTTGGGCTACATTGCAGCACATGCTACTATTGCGAAAGCCTGCGAAAAACTACAAGGGCAATTCACAAGTGGTGCCAATTCTGTAACACAACGTGCCGCTATTGTTGCCATGAATGGAAGCTTAAAACCTACTACTGAAATGGTAGCCGAATTTGCTCGCCGCAGGGCGCATGTGTTAACATTAATTGCAAGCATTCCGGGTATTACTTGCTTTGCTCCAGAAGGTGCGTTTTATACCTTCCCCGATGTTTCCAGTTACTTCGGAAAACGCTATGGCGATACCACCATTGAATCGGCTGAAGATTTATGCATGTTTTTATTGCATACAGCCCACGTTAGCACCGTTACTGGCAAAGCTTTTGGTGAACCTAACTGTATTCGATTAAGCTTTGCAAATAGTATGGAAAAAATTGAAGAAGGCTATCGCAGAATTAAAACTGCCTTAGCTTTACTACAATAATTAATTGCTTTCAATTTTGCATTTATAACTTTTGAGTACTTTACTAGCAGCCGATAAATTTGATATGTTTCGTAACCGCCTTGTGAAGGTATATAAGCACAAGGCAAAACAAGCCAAGCGTTTAGGGGTAACTTGCTGGCGTGTGTACGACCACGATTTGCCTGAGTTTCCGCTGGCCGTTGATGTATACGAGCAATTTGTGCATTTGAGTGTGTACCTACGCCGCCATGGCATGACCGACGATGAGCATGAAGCTTGGCTAGAGCAAGCAGTGCAAGTGATTTGTACTGTCATTGGCGTGGCTAATGAAGACGTATTTATTAAGGAACGTCGCCGCAAGGCAAACCGACACAGCCAATATCAAAAAACGGGCATGGAGGGTGATTTTCTATTAGCAGAAGAAGCTGGTTTGAAATTTTATATTAACCTCACCGATTATTTAGATACAGGCTTGTTCATCGACCATCGTATTACCCGCCAAATGGTACAAGCTCAATGTGCAGGCAAGCGTGTACTGAATTTATTTTGTTACACGGGTGCTTTTTCGGTGTATGCCGCCGCAGGCGAAGCGGCACAAGTAACCAGCGTAGATTTAAGCAAAACCTACTTGCATTGGGCCGAAAAAAATATGCAACTCAATAAACTGCATGGCGTACACACCCAATTTGTTCATGCCGATTGCAAGCAATATCTCAAAACCCTTGTACCTAATAGCTACGATTTGGTGGTGATGGATCCGCCCACGTTCAGCAACAGCAAACGCATGAAAGATTTTCTCGACATTCAGGCCGATCATGTTACGCTATTAAACGATGTTTTGCATGCTT
>DMPB01000204.1:1636-2645 GCA_003456175.1 Chitinophagaceae bacterium
TCCAGAAGGCATTATCTATTTCAGTACTAACTATACCAAGTTCCAGTTAAATAACAACGCTATTAAAGCGAGTAACATCAAAGACATTACAAAAGCAACCACCCCTTTCGATTTTGAGGGCAAGCTCAAAAGATGGTGCTATCTGATAACGAAATAACATTTGCCTGTAAAGGCATAAAATTTACAATACTAACAACTGTTCTCCTCTGCATTAAAAACCCTACTTTTGGCCGGCGAAAAAGGTGCGTACCTTACGGTAAATGTATTATTTACCGCAAGGTGTAAGTACTTATAATCATCAAGCATTTTAAACTTTTTATACAATGGCACTCGTTGATTTGGTGATGCCCAAAATGGGCGAAAGCATTATGGAAGCCACCATTTTAAAGTGGCACAAAAAGCCCGGAGATACCGTAAAGCAAGATGAAACAATATTAGATATTGCCACTGATAAAGTTGATAGTGAAGTACCCAGCACTGCTGCCGGAACCATTACAGAAGTACTTTTTAATGTGAATGATGTTGTGCCCATTGGTACTGTAATTGCACGTATTGAAACAGGCGGTGCCGCTACGATTGCACCAACTGCAACTGCGGCTCCTGCTACAGTACCTACGCCTGCACCTGCGGCTGAAGTGCCTTATGTACCAACGCCAACGGCACATCTACCAAGCCAAGGTGGTCGCTTTTACAGTCCGCTAGTGTTAAATATTGCTAATAGCGAAGGTATTAGCATGAGCGAACTTGAAACAATTACCGGTAGCGGTAACGAAGGCCGCGTTACGAAGAAAGATATTTTACAATATGTAGCTGATAAAAAAGCTGGCAAATCAACAATAGCTCCAGCACCTGCAGCAACATTTATTGCTGCACCAGAACCTACGCCTATTACAACTTCGGCACCAGTTGCAGCAGCAAAAAGCTACGAAGGCAATGTAGAAATCATTGAAATGGATCGTATGCGTAAGCTTATCGCCAAGCACATGGTAGATAGTAAGCATACCAGTGA
>DMPB01000204.1:2876-5283 GCA_003456175.1 Chitinophagaceae bacterium
AGATAGTAAGCATACCAGTCCGCACGTTACTAGTTTTGCAGAAGCCGATGTAACTAACATGGTATTGTGGCGTGATAAAGTGAAAAAAGAATTCGAAAAACGTGAGGGTACCAAAATTACTTTCACACCAATGTTCATTGATTGTATTACACGGGTAATGAAGCGCTTCCCTATGATTAACGCTTCGGTAGATGGTGATAGAATTATTCTGAAGAAAGACTTCAACATTGGTATGGCTACTGCCCTACCATCGGGCAACCTTATAGTGCCTGTAATACGCAATGCCGACTACCTAAATTTAGTTGGTTTAAGCAAGCAGGTTAATACATTAGCCAATAATGCACGTAACAACAAGCTAAAACCCGACGATACTGCCAACGGTACATTCACACTTACCAACGTAGGTACGTTCGGAAGCTTAATGGGCACACCCATCATCAACCAACCGCAGGTGGCCATTTTAGCCGTTGGTGCTATCAAAAAACGCCCGGTAGTAATAGAAACATCGCATGGCGATACCATTGGCATACGACACATGATGTATTTAAGCTTGAGCTACGACCACCGCATTGTAGATGGTAGCATTGGCGCTAGTTTTTTAACTGAAGTAGCTAAAGAATTTGAAAACTGGGATTTAGAAAGAGAGTGGTAAAACATTTTTATATTGCCCCAGCAATGATGAAAGTACACATAACACATCGAACATATGTAACCAAAGCCATCATAACGATGGCTTTTTTATGCTGTACCTACCTTACGGTAAATGCTCAAGCTATAGATAAAGGCTTTCCTCTAGGGGGCTGGTATATTTTAAGTTTAAAAGGCAACTTTGCAACGCGATGGTCGTTTTTTGCGGAAACACAGTTTCGTGCATGGAAGCCCAATAAAGCGTTCTTTTACCACGAGTACAAAGGAGGCATTACTTATGCCTTGAATAAAACTATTACTAGCTCCTTGGGTGTGGGGCATTATACAACTTACCCCATTGTTGGCGATGAGAGTTTTGCTAGTCCCGTAACCAGTCAAGAGTTACGCGTATGGCAACAATTCAATCTCAGCAATAGCTTAGATCGGTTAAAACTAGAGCATCGTTTTAGAATTGAACAACGCTATTTTACTACACAATATCGTAATCGCTTTAGGTATCGCATTAATGCCACTGTACCCATTAATAAAACCGAACTTGTACCCAACACTTTTTTTGTTAGTGCCTACAATGAAGTTTTCTTGAACAATGAACCATCGCATTTTGAGCGTAACCGATTGTATATAGGTACTGGTTACGAGTTTAACGACCAAGTAACACTTATGATGGGTTGGCTTAATCAATACGATTATACCATACGAAGAGCACAGTCTAAAGATTTTATACAAGTGAACCTACTACTCTCCTTATCTAATTGGTCGAAAGATAGAGAACGCCACCCAGCACCAGTCGATTAACTTTTTCCCACATTTTATTACACATAAAGTTGTACGATATTTTCTGCTTTGTATCTTAAAGCAAAAAGGAGGTATACGATGCAACAGCTCAGTAATACATGGTTTACCGATGGTTATATCGATTATGAATTAAAGAAATATACATTGCTTGCTTATCTGCAAGCCATTCACAAACAATTTGAAGCACAACGCTTGTATCCACAACTCAGCGATTTGATATTTCATTACAACAACCTACTTGCTTTTAAGCACAACAAGCAGCACCTACAAGAGCATTTTCCCAAAAAACTCAACGGCATACAAATACAGCAGTTAGAACTTTTATACGAACAACTGATAGCCGATGATGGCCTCATGCAAGAGTTAGAAGCTATCATACAATTTGCATCGAAACACATGCAACGTGCCATTGAAAATGGCGGTGAAATTTACGATTTCGTAGAGCGTAACTTGAATATTCAAACCGTAGGTGTAGAGCCTTTATGCAAGGAAGAAGGTTATTTTTTACTGAGTGATGGTACTAAGCAAACACATGCTTATCAATACCGCCTCAGCATTTTTGAAAAGCACCACCAAGCCTATCGCAGTATGCGAACCAACTTTGTTGGCACTTGGCAGTATAGTATTTCTACTTCTTATACCAGCATTAAACACAGTTTAATACAACGCAACCAACAGTTACCCAACCCTGCGGTGTATGCGGTTGAAACCAACCTTTGCTACCCCATCGAAGAAACATTACTACCGGTAGCGAAGCGAAGCTTAGTTCGCTTACTTTCAACGGCGTAAAATAAATGCTATGGAACTGCAACAACTACAATATCCGATTGGCTTATTTGAGCCGCAGCCATTTAGTACCGAACAGCTTAACGAGTGGTTACTTGATATCAAATACTTACCAGATAGTATAGAAATAGCTGTGCAAAACCTCGATACTGCACAACTACAAACGCCTTACCGCCCC
>DMPB01000127.1:0-3160 GCA_003456175.1 Chitinophagaceae bacterium
AAGTTGTAGAACTGACGCAACTGTGGTAAGCCACCAATTAAGTAAGTACCGCCACCTACTACTAGGTTAATCCATTGATTTTGTGTACTTGGAAAACGATAAGCTGTTTGGTAGCTCATACGAACGTTATGGTTCTCAGCTACTTTCACAACTGCCGATACACGTGGCGTGAAACGACCTTCAAAGTTTTCGTTTTTATCGTAACGACCACTCACACTCAACTTCAAACGATCTTTAAACAACTTTTGCTGCACTTGACCATAAAAACCATATTCGTTGATTTTGATAGCACCAGCAGTATCAGCAAATAAAGTACCCTGAGAATTCAATTGGAATTGACGGAAGTTACCACCTACTAAGATGTCTGTTCCTTTATCTTTCAGACCTAATAAGTTAGTGAGGTTGTACTGTGCTTCAGCAACATACAAATCACTACGATCTAAGAACAAGCCACCACCTCTTGAAATTGGCGTGTTAGCAATATTTCTGAAAGTTTGTGTTTCGTAGATGTTACCAGTTGGGCGACCTTGGTCAGCAAAAGCACGAGCACCTTGGTGTGCAGCAACTGAAGGAACGCCACTAGCTAGTGCTGTTGCGTAAGCCGACATGTACTGAGGGTACCAAGTTTGGCTTGGCTTCCAACGCTCGTTGAACAAACGAGATACGATAGTAGCGTTAAAGCTTTCGCCAGAATTTTCTTGAATGGTATAACCTCTTACGAAGAAATCTTTACCCTTCAATTCTAATTTATACTGACCCATTTTAAGGTTCTGTAAGGCATAACGATCTAAACCAGTATATACGGTATTACCTGTACCCCAAAATGCAACACCAGATAATTCTAGATTTTCTTTGATTTTGTAGTACAAACCACCTTGTAAGCGAATGTTAACGGTTGTCGGACTAATCACATTCACCTCGCTGTAACCAGTACGGCTCACGTCAACACCATTAAAGTAGTTCTTTGTTGGGTGACCACCGTAAAGAATTGGAGATAAGCCACCATTCACCAAAGCACCTGCACCTATGCTGGTTAAGAAAGCATTGTATTGAGCAATAGTGGCATTAGGCTGTGCATTTAAGAAAGCATTTGAAGCACCTAGTAAAGCGCCAGGAACACTACTTAATACACTTGCGTAAATGGTATTAAGGTTCTGTGTAGTTTCATCGCCATACACGTTAACACCATCATAGTTAGGATCGCTACCGCGGTTACCAGCTTTAACCTCACCATTTTGGTTAGCACTGAAAGGAGGACGTAAGAAGTTACGTTCATCATTTGCAATCCAGTCTCTTGCTTGAATGAATTGTGCACCAATTTTAAAGGCAAATTTTTCAGAAACTTTTTTACCCCAACGTACACTCCAGTCGTGGAAAGGAGATGTATTACGCTGAGCACGGTCAACGTGCATTACACCTTGCTTCACTTGGAAGCTTAAACCTTGGTATTTGAATGGGCTTTTACTGTTAATCAATAAAGTACCATTCATACCACCTGTTCCGTATAATGCAGATGATGCACCTGGCAACAATTCCATGCTTTCAACATCTAGTTCAGTTAAGCCAATAAAGCCACCAACACTAAAGTTCAAACCAGGAGCTTGGTTATCCATACCATCAACAAACTGATTCATACGGAGGTTACCTGAACCGCTGAAACCACGTGTGGTAGGTGTTTTAAAGGTTAAGCTACTAGTAACCACATCTACACCTTTTAAGTTACCTACTAAATCGTAGTAACTAGCTGCAGGAGCGTTACGAATAGCAGCAGGCCCTACACGCTCAATTGATACAGGGCTTTCTAAAATTCTTTCAGGTGTTCTACTAGCAGCAACTACAACATCTTGTCCAATCAAGAAAGATGTTTCTAATTCTACACTCACTGGCGTTTTGTCGCTAGCAACCGTTACTTCTTTTGTGGCATAACCGATAGAGGTAATTACAAGTGTTAACGGCAGCTTTTGACTGGTCGTGAACTTAAAATTACCATCATCGTCTGTGAAAGTTCCGGTAGTAGAACCTTTAATGCTCACAGATACGGCAGGGAGCTTCTCTTTCGTTTTGCCGTTTACTACACTACCGCTGATGGTGATAACATTTTGCGCTACAACGCTAAGTGCGTTTAGCATGGTAAAAGCAATCAACACCAGATAGGTAAAGCTTCTTCTCATAAAGCAAACTTTTTGGGTTATTTAGCAAATTAAAGCGTGTTAGCATTAAGGGCAAAAAAAATGTTAAGAACTTCCTGCTCAAAAGTTACCTTGCCGCCAGTTTTTTAAGCCTTTTTTATGCAACAGTTCCAGTTTTCTAAGCAAACTGCCTTCTACAAGGGTAAGGTGAGAGATGTATACTCCATTGGCCAAGAATGGCTGGTAATGGTAGCTAGCAACAGAATTTCTGCATTCGATGTGGTATTGCCCGAGCCTATTCCTTATAAGGGACAAGTTCTAAATCAAATTGCAGCTTACATGTTGGAACAAACGAAAGATATTTGTCCGAATTGGTTAATAGCAACGCCTGCCCCCAACGTTGCCATCGGCTATAAATGCCAACCTTTTGCAATAGAAATGGTTGTACGTGGTTATCTCACAGGCCATGCGTGGCGTACCTACCAGAGTGGCAAGCGTACCTTATGTGGCGTTCATTTGCCGGAAGGCTTACAAGAAAACGATCCCTTTCCTACGCCAATCATAACGCCAAGCACCAAAGCTTCTGAAGGCCACGATGAAGATATTACGGCTGAAGAAATCATTGCTCGTGGTTTAGCTACAACAGAAGCTTGGGAGCAACTCTGCAAGTACGCATTGGCATTGTATCAACGAGGCTGCGATATTGCGGCCCGCCAGGGTTTGATTCTTGTAGATACCAAATACGAGTTTGGCACCCTTGCGGGTAAAATATATCTCATGGATGAGGTTCATACGCCTGATAGTAGTCGATACTTTTTTGCAGAAGGCTATGCAGAAAGGCAAGCTAAAGGCGAAAAACAGCCACAATTAAGTAAAGAATTTGTTAGAGAATGGCTTATCGCCAACAACTTTATGGGCAAAGAAGGACAACAAGTACCAACAATGTCGCCTGAGTGGGTACAAACAATCAGCCAACGCTATATCGATTTATACGAAAAAGTAATTGGCCAGCCTTTTGAACCGCAAGCTTG
>DMPB01000127.1:3400-3573 GCA_003456175.1 Chitinophagaceae bacterium
ACGCAAGCTTGGAGCGATGAGGCTACTTTTAAAGCAATCGAAACAACCTTAGCTACACTAAGCTAAAAGGTGTTATTTCCATCTTGGCGTCATACGGGCAGCGAATTGTGCTTTGGTTTCCCAAGGTTCATGCTCAATAAAATAGCGTAGCGTTAATTCCATAGCACTTACAC
>DMPB01000127.1:3852-6068 GCA_003456175.1 Chitinophagaceae bacterium
GATAATGTGGTTGCCCATCCGTATCAATGACTGCCGTAATCGGGTAAGCCACATTGCCACCCGATACATACAGCGCCATTTCATGCACTTTGTATACCGTATGATATTGAAATAGCTTACCATTCCACCGCAAGGTATCGTTCCCTTCTGCATTAAGTTTGTATCGGTAGAAATGCTTTTGCAAATACGCAACTACGCTATCATGCTTATACACACTATTATCCATCTGTTTGCAATAGTGGCACCAATCGGTATATACATCTACGAGTATAGGTTTCGGCATTTGCCGCAAGGCACTATTAATAACGCTCCACGGCTGCCAAAGCGCTGGCCTTTGGTGCTTTTGAAACCCAACAAACAACAACACTAACAAACAGGCTATAACTTTTTGCATTGTAATTTTGTTATACTAACAAAGCGAAAGTATGCCTCAAAAAATTGTGGTAGCCATTACAGGTGCCAGCGGAAGTATTTATGCAAAATTATTATTAGACGCCTTACGGCAAATGCAACCGCAACCCATTGTTGGCATTGTAATGAGCAATAACGCCAAACAAGTTTGGGAGCATGAACTGGGAGAACCTAGCTACCAACAATACAGCTTTACACATTACGACAAATTTAACTTTAATGCACCCTTTGCATCGGGCTCGGCACAATACAACACTATGTTTGTGGTGCCTTGCAGCATGGGCACTTTAGGCCGTATTGCTGGCGGTATTAGCGACGATCTGGTAACCCGTGCTGCCGATGTTGTACTTAAAGAACGTCGTAAGTTAATTCTAGCCGTTCGCGAAACACCCTACAACCTCATCCATATTAAAAATATGGAAGCGGTAACGCTTGCAGGCGGTATTATATGTCCGGCAACACCATCTTTCTACAGTAGGCCCACGAGTATTGAGGAAGCGGCAGCCACGGTAGTACACCGTATGTTAGATTTGGCTGGCCTTACGGTAAATGATAGCTACCGCTGGGGAGAAACTAACTAACACATCAAATCATCCACAAGCGGCCAAGGCGGTTTTCAAATCCTTATTTTTGAAGCCATTAAATATTGTTTTTATGGCTGGCGTTATTACTTGTCCGAACTGCAACCACCAATTTGCACCAACCGATGCTTTTAAAGAAGAAGTTCAAAAAGAACTCAATGCAAAAGCACAAGAATGGCAAAAGAAAAAGGAAGAAGAATATCGCCGCAAAGAGCAAGATTTGCAGCTCGTAATTTCCAACACGCAGAAACAGTTGCAAGAAAAAGATGCCGAGCAAGCCAAACAACAACGCCAACTAGAACAGCAGTTTCAACAACAACTAATAGCACAACAACAACAGCTAAAAGCTGAAATGGAGGATCAATTACGTAAGTCTATTGCAGCCGATTTTGAAAACCAACTTAAAATAGCACAACAAACCGCCACCGATACAGAGGAAAAACTAAAAGAAGCTCGCCGAAAAGAACTTGAGTTTCTACAAAAAGAACAAGCATTAAAAAACAAAGAAGCAGAACTAGAATTACAACTGCAACAGCGCTTGCTAGAAGAAACTGAAAAAAGAGCTAAAGAGATTAGAGACATTGAAGCACAACGCTTACAACAAAAAGAACAAGAATTTTTATTAAGGCTAGCAGAAAAAGAAAAACAACTAGAAGATCAGAAAAAGCTAGCCGAAGAAATGAGGCGCAAAGCCGAACAAGGTAGCATGCAGCTTCAAGGTGAAATACAAGAATTATTACTTGAAGATTTATTAAGAAATGCTTTTCCAGTAGATATTGTTGCACCTGTGGGCAAAGGTGTTCGTGGTGCCGATTGCATACTTACCGTACGTACCCCGTATGGTGCCGAGGCAGGACGCATCATATTTGAAAGCAAGCGTACCAAAGATTTTGGTAACGACTGGATTGAGAAGCTTAAATCAGATATGCGAAGCCAAGCCGCCGATATTGCAGTTATTGTTACCCAAGCCATGCCAAAAGACATGGAGCGTTTCGGCGAAAAAGAGGGTGTTTATATCTGTAATTTCAACGAAGTACGCAGTCTTGTTACTGTTTTACGAAATGCCATTTTAAAAATTAATGATTTAAAACGCAGCCAAGAAAATAGAGGCGATAAAATGACGCTTCTGTACGATTATCTTACCAGTAGCGAATTTGGCGAGCAATGGAAAGCCATTAAAGAAGGCTTTTTGGCCATGCGACAAAGTATTATTACCGAACGAGC
>DMPB01000128.1:0-136 GCA_003456175.1 Chitinophagaceae bacterium
GTTGCGTCGCACACTTGTACAGTTACAGCTACTATGTAGCTAACTCGGTGCAAATGTACAAGATGAAACCCAAGGGAACATATTGTGCCAACAATTCAAATCAACTCATATGTTAACAAATAAAAAAGCTGTTAAC
>DMPB01000128.1:346-1347 GCA_003456175.1 Chitinophagaceae bacterium
AAATAAAAAAGCTGTTAACCATGTTAACAGCTTTTTTATTTGTTAGGCAGCACGCCCCATGCTTCTCAAAAACAAAATATGGGAGAAGATAGCTTGATGTGTGCGTTTATATTCAATGTACTTGATACCATATTCTTGGCATGCCTGCTTTATAATTTTACTAATTGCAGGGTAGTGAACGTGAGAAATTTTAGGGAACAAGTGGTGCTCAATCTGAAAATTTAAACCACCTACGAACCAACTTACTAGCTTATTGCTCGTGGCAAAGTTAGCAGTTGTTTTGAGCTGATGTATAGCCCATTCATCATCTAGCTTACCAGTAGCTTCATCAGGCATTGGAAAGTGTGTGTGTTCTACTGTATGCGCTAGTTGGAATACAATGCTGAGTATAAGGCCAGCCACCAAACAACAAGTTAAGAAACCAATAATAGTATAGCCAACACCCACAAAAACCATTGGAATAATTAAAAATAATGCAAGGTGTAAGGCTTTATACCACCAAAAAAAGAAATGGTCTTTCACTTCCATTTTTTTCAATGGCATTTCACCGATACGCTTGCCGAAGTACTTTTTATAATCTGAAAAGAAAATCCAGTATAAGTAAAGAATACTATAAAGAATCCAAAAATACCAGTGTTGAAAACGGTGCATCCCGTATTTCTTTTGTGTGCTAGCCATACGCAAGAAAGGCTTTGCATCAATATCATCATCAACGCCATCAATGTTGGTATAGGCATGGTGAATAATGTTATGTTTCACATTCCACATAAAGTGGCTGCCGCCTAAAAAACCAAGCGTTACCGCTGCAATTTTGTTTAAAAAAGCATTATCGCTAAAGCTACCATGAGCACCGTCGTGCATAATGTTAAAACCAATAGCAGCTATAATAGCTCCCATGATACTACACTCAAATAATGCTATCCAGCCATTTTCGGGGGTGAAAAAAGTAAGATGGATATACAAGCCAATGAGTGCCGCCACTAGAATGATAGCTTTACTAA
>DMPB01000128.1:1583-2552 GCA_003456175.1 Chitinophagaceae bacterium
GCTTTACTAAATAAAGAAAAGTTACCAGTTGGGCGCTTCCCCGTTTGCTCGAAATACTGATTAATTCTACGCTTCAGTTCAGAATGGAACGAAGGTTTGGGAGTGGAAAATTTTGGAGTGTTCATGCTGTTGCAAATGTGTGTACTAATATAGTGTTAGCCAAGGATTATTAGGTAGTATGTTGAACTATTGCGTTAAAATCTGTTATGCCAATCATTTTTTTGCTGATAAAACCTTCGGCATACTTAACACCAATACGTTTGCCAAACAATTGATTTCGTCCTACGATTGTATCTAAAAAGTCAGGGCTTGATATATATGTGGTAGGCTCGTTACCAGGTTCTACAACGTTAAATTGTGTTCCATAGGCCAAAATAGCAGCTTGCTTTTTATCCATCACCTCTGAAATGTCGAATAAAAAATCGGGCTGCAGGTATCTGTCTTGTATATAATGCATTACATAAGTTGGGCGCCATGCAGTTTGTGCGTTACCTGCTGCATCGGTTGTTTCAACTTTACGTAAGCCTGCTAAAAAAGCAGCTTCATCTACCAACTGTGCTGCACGGCCATGATCTGGATGGCGATCTTCTACTGCATTGCATAAAACGATACTCGGTTGGTATTTTCTAATAGCAGCAATCACTTTTCGAATACTTGCTTCATTGATTTGAAAAAAACCATCTGCTAGTTGCAGGTTTTCTCTGGCATGTACTCCCATGATGGTAGCAGCAGCGGCAGCTTCTTTGGCTCTGGTTTCAGCAGTACCTCTGGTGCCAAGTTCGCCCTGGGTTAAATCAACAATAGCAACTTTTTTACCTTGTTGAATCGATTTTATAAGGGTGCCGCTACAACCAAGTTCAATATCGTCGGGGTGTACGCCAAATGCTAAAATATCTACCTTCATTCCTATGCAGTTTCGCAGGCAAAAGTAGGGGGTTCAATTTTGAAACAACTGATTTAACTCATAGT
>DMPB01000128.1:2774-8806 GCA_003456175.1 Chitinophagaceae bacterium
AACTGATTTAACTCATAGTGCTACATTATTGCTAACAGCATTTTGCATAGCTGTTATTAGTTGAATGGCTTCTATAGCAGGCTTTACATCGTGCACACGAAGTATGTGTGTTCCTTGTTGCAGTGCTATTGTGTTTAATACAGTGGTACCATTTAGGGCTTCGGCTGGTGTACAATTAAGTGTTTTGTATATTGTACTTTTTCGGCTAATACCTACTAAAATCGGGCAAGCAAGTTGCTGAAAAAAATGAAGCCCGTGCAGTAGTTGTAAGTTATGTGTAATCGTTTTCCCAAAGCCAAAACCCACGTCAATTATTACATCGTTAATGCCTGCACGGCGGCATGCATCTATACGTTTGGTAAAAAAGTCGTACACATCTGTTACCACATTATTGTACGTAGGGTTTTGTTGCATTGTTCCGGGCGTACCTTGCATATGCATACACACATAAGGCACTTTAGCAGCAGCTACTGTTGGCAACATCGCGTCATCTATCAACCCTCCGCTTACATCGTTCACCCAATGAGCGCCTGCTCTTATAGCTTGTTCTGCTACAGAACTGTGGTAAGTATCAACACTAATAAATACACCTTGCGGTAAATGTTCTTTAACAGCTGCAATTACCGGAATTACCCTAGCTGCTTCTTCGCTGGCACCAATTTGTTCACTTCCGGGGCGTGTACTTTGTCCGCCAATATCAATAACTGTTGCGCCCTCAGCAATCATATTGAGTGCTTTCGTAATAGCCGCATCTACTTGCTGTAGGCGGCTACCTTCATAGAAGGAATCGGGGGTTGCATTAACAATTCCCATTACAATGGGGTGTTCGAGTGTTAAAAGCTGGCCTTGTTGCTGTATAGATAGCATGGTGCTATTGGCTTTAATTTTTACCGCAAGGTAAAGCGCTGATTGTGTATTTTGCCACCCATTAACTTGCTTTAAGCGCTTTTTTTGATATGTCTACTATTGAACAATACAATACAGCTGCAGCACAGTGTGCCACTATTTTTTTGAAAAAAACAAAAGATTACGGTACTAGCTGGCGTGTGCTGCGTACCATTTCTGTAGCCGATCAAATTATGATCAAAGCGCTGCGCATTCGCAATTTGCAGCAGTTAACGCAACAACAAGTAAGCGATAGTATTACTAGTGAGTTTGTTGGTATTTTCAATTATGCAATTATTGGTTTAATACAGTTGGCCTTGGGTGAGCCTGCAATTGATGAAATCTCTTACGAGGTTGCCAATGAGTTGTATCACAAGTATTTAAACGAAGCAAAAGCTACGATGCTTCAAAAAAACCACGATTACGGTGAAGCCTGGCGAGATATGAGTCAAGAAAGTTTTGCCGACTTAATTTTAGTGAAATTGCTACGCATTCGCCAAATTGTAGCAAACGATGGTAAAACCCTCATTAGCGAAGGCATAGATGCGAATTATATAGACATTGTGAACTATGCGGCTTTTGCACTTATTTTAATAGCCGAAGGAAAACATAAGGGATAAAACATAGTATTGGTAAAATAGTACCTTACGGTAAATGACGATGCAGTAACTATGAAACATTTGATTACAGTAATAAGAGTTTTTGTTGCGCTTGTATTCATTGCAAGTGGGTTGGTTAAGGCTAATGATCCTTTGGGATTGAGCTATAAAATGCAAGAGTTTTTTGAAGTGTGGGGCTTTACAACATTACACTTTACAACACTACCTGCGGCTGTTATAATGAACGTTTTTGAAATTGTAACTGGTGTTGCGTTATTAGTGGGTTGGCGCCCCAAAGAAGTAACTAGAATGCTGTTAGTGCTTATTTTATTTTTCACATTTTTAACGGGTTACGCATACTTAAGTGGCAAGTTTAAAAGTTGTGGCTGTTTTGGCGATTGCTTACCGATTTCGCCTTTTCAATCGTTTTTAAAAGATTTAGTACTGCTTGGATTAATCATTGCTTTAATGCGTTGGCAGCAGTATATTAAGCAGTCGGTACCCTCTACTATTGGTGGTATCATTCTTATTGTTGCTACTGGTGCATCTTCTTACATGCAAGTGTATGTATTAAATAACTTACCATTTGTAGATTGCTTACCCTATAAAGTAGGTAACAATTTGGTGGAGAAAATGCAAATGCCTATTGGTGCAACCCTCGATAGCTTTGCTATTACCTTCAGATATAAAAAGGCTGGACAAATTGTTGAATTTGATGGTAATAGTATTCCTGAAGATTTGGATAGTACCTACGAGTTTGTTGATCGCTATGACAAGCTGGTGAAAAAGGGTACTGATGCTAAACCACCCATTAGCGACTTAGTTTTTTTAAACGCTAATAGAAAAGACACAACCATCGATATTTTAAATCAGCCGGGATACTACATATTACTCTGGGTGAAAAATCCGCAAAACATCGATCGGAATTTAGCTACACAAATAAAAGAACTCAAAAAGCTTGCAGCTACTAAGTATATTCCTCTTTTCATTGTAACAGGTATTAGCGATATGCAATATTGGGCACCATTAGGCTTTAGTGTGAATGAGGTTTTATTGTGTGATTATACAGTTTCAAAAACAGCAGCCCGTGTTGATCCTATGTACATGCTCATGCAACAAGCGAATGTTATAGACAAGCATCCTGTAGAACAAACTAATAGCTTTTTTCAAGAATTGCAGCAATTGAAAAGTAATCCTGAACCTTACATTTTTATTCCATCAGATAAGCCAATGCCCAAGTTGAAGGCCGATTAATACACATTAATAATGGTACTACACCTACTGCGAAAATGTATATATGGCCTTTCTGTATTGATAGGGGTTGTGGTATTGGTCTTTTTCTTGTTTCAGGGCTTTGGCGACCCCGCTAGGTTGGTGCTTGGACAAAGTGGCGATAGTGCAACATTGCAGAATATTCGTAAAGAGCTAGCACTAGATGCCCCCAAGCATAAGCAGTTGTTGTATTATATGAACGATGTATCGCCGTTAAGCATTTACCGTAAGGAACAACTGCTTACGCAAAAGCACTTATCGGGTGTTCACAGTATAGATTTAGGTTCATATGCTTTGGTAATAAAGGCTCCTTATCTGCGTACAAGCTATCAAACGAAGCAGCCTGTAACTGCGATGATTGCACATGTTATTACCGGTACCATATTGTTAGCTGTAACTGCTATGTTGTTGGCTACTATTATTGGTATATGCTTGGGCACGATTGCTGCTATTAAGAAAGATACTTGGATGGATACAGCCGCCATTACCATGAGTGTTGCAGGTATTTCTGCACCATCTTTTTTTGTTGGCATTATTGTAGCGTATGTGTTTGGCTTTTTGTTACACGATTACACAGGCTTAGATATGACGGGTAGTTTGTACCGATATGATATTCATGGGAAGCATATTGCATGGCGCAACCTAATACTACCAGCACTTACATTAGGGGTAAGGCCTATGGCTATTATTGCACAGCTTACACGTAGTGCTATGCTAGATGTGCTAAAGCAAGATTATATTAGAACAGCTATTGCCAAAGGATTACCTATGTGGCGAGTTTTGCTGAAGCATGCACTTCGTAATGCGTTGAACCCGGTAATTACAGCTATCACAGGTTGGTTTGCAGAATTATTGGCCGGTGCTTTTTTTGTGGAGTATATTTTTGGTTGGCAGGGTATTGGTAAGCTTACCGTAGAGGCACTAGAAAGGTTAGATTTTCCGGTTGTAATGGGAAGTGTTCTAGTAACTGCTTGCTTTTTTATTGTAATGAATTTGCTTGCCGATGTACTCTATGGCTTGGTAGATCCTAGAGTTCGTTATTAAAACTCGTACTGATATTGCACTTTGCCAACCAATTGTTGCTGTTTGTTGTAGCATATATCGGTTACTTTAAGTCCTTTTTCATTGTAGTCGTACTTCCAAGTCATGTAATTGCTAGTACCTGTCATTACCTGTGTAAGTTGAATGAGCTGCTGTTGTGCATTATACTCAAACAAGAAATCGGGTAACATGCGTTTTACTTTAGCATTAAAGCGAACAATATCGGTAAGTAAAGTATTGTTATAATAGTAAAAGTAGGCTTCTACTTCTTTGCCTTTTTTATACCAACGTTCTTCGGCAATACGCTGTTGTTCGTCTTGCACAAACTTCACAAAAGTGGTGTCTTTACCATCTTTAATTTTATACATGTGCATAGGTATTCCATTACTGTATTCCCAAATATGCTCTTCCTTCGAATAGCTACCCATAAAGGCATCGGTTGTTTCGGTTGTAATACTTTGCAGTAAATGTTCATTATAACGGTAACTTACTTTCACTACAACATTGCCACTGCTATCGTAACTACTATGTAGTTGTTGATTGGCTGTAAAGTAGCTAATGCTTACACTTGTACCCGTACTTACATACGATGATGTTGTTTTAAGCTCTCTTTTATTGGCATTTAAAGTTTGCTCAAGTATAAAGTTGGCTGTTTCTGAATTGTCGTTTTCAAAGCTTTTTGCTTTCATTTTCTTAACCTGAGCCGTAACAAGTATGTTGTAATTTTTACTCACTTGTAGTGGTGTTATAATATCTGAATAATAATACTGTGCATTTACCGTAAGGTGAAGTATACATCCAATAAGTAGAAGCAGACGGGTCATAAAAGGGCTTTTGTGCTGTAAAGCTTGTATTAATGTTGCAAATGTATAAACACAGCTATAGTAAAGCTTCGTTATTTTTAGCAAAATTTTTGTAAGTGAGCCACGCTAAAGAACGTCAAGAGCCCATTTGTTTGAACTGTAATGCAGTGGTATATGGTAGATATTGCCACGTATGCGGCCAAGAAAATACTGAAATAAAGGAGACTTTTTGGCAAGTAGCGCAGCATTTTTTGTATGATATTACCCATTTTGATGGTAAGTTCTTTAGCACATTAAAATACTTACTTTTTAGGCCGGGTTTTTTGAGTATTGAATACAATAGGGGCAGGCGTATGAGTTATTTGAACCCTATTAAAATGTATGTATTTACATCGGCTTTATTCTTTATTTTATTGAATACGATTTTTCATGAAGATGCTTCTGAAAAAAAAGTATCGACCAATAAAAAGGCGTTTGTATATGAATCAGGTACAGATTCAATTACATTTATTAATAACGATACAGCTGCACGTACTACCGATAGTATAAAATACAAATCTATAGCTGCCTATAGAGCTGCACAGTTGAAATTGCCTGAAGCCAAAAGAGATTCATGGATTGAACAAGTAATTGAAGAACGCAGAATACAGCGATTAGAAAAATACAATTGGGATGTAAAGCGAGCCGATGATGCCTTTTGGAAAGATTTGAGTAATGGTATTTCTAAGATGATGTTTGTATTGCTACCCTTAATAGCCCTCTTATTTAAATTGTTCTATCGAAGGCATAATTACTATTATGTACAACATTTAATATTTAATGTTCATTTATTTATTGGCTATTATATTATTCTAATTTTCATTAATGCTTTAATAGCCATTGCAGACATCAATAAAACACTAGCATGGGTAGATGCTATTGCTGTAATACCTATTCTATATTTAGTGTACTATGGTTATAAATCGATGCGTAATTTTTATGGGCAGAGTCGCCGAAAAACGCTTTTAAAATATTTTCTAATAGCTAGTGCGGCATTCTTTTTGTTCTTATTGGTATGGCTAGCTTTCGCAGCAATTTATTTTATTAAAGGTTAACTTACGTAAATGGATAAGCAAATAGAAGTGAAACAAACGGCGCTAACTGAAGGTGCTGCTTTTGAAAGATTAGTAGCTATCATGAACGATTTAAGAACGCAGTGCCCTTGGGATAAAAAGCAAACTATTCAAACCCTGCGAACCCTCACCATTGAAGAAATGTATGAGTTGGCAGATGCCATATTAGAAGAAGATTGGAAAGATATCAAAGAAGAAGTTGGTGATGTGCTACTACATATGGTGTTTTATGCAACGATTGCCAAAGAACAAAACCGCTTTACCATTACAGATGCCTTAAATACTATTTGTGAAAAGTTAATTAGAAGGCATCCACATAT
>DMPB01000128.1:9023-16109 GCA_003456175.1 Chitinophagaceae bacterium
ATTAGAAGGCATCCACATATTTATGCTGATACAGTTGTTCATAGTGAAGATGATGTGAAGAAAAACTGGGAGAAAATCAAACAGAAAGAAGAAAAGAAAACATTGTTAAGTGGTGTGCCTAACAGCTTACCAGCAATGGTAAAGGCAACTCGCATACAAGAAAAAGCAAAGCAAGTGGGCTTTGAATGGGAGCATAAAAACGATGTTTGGAATAAGGTTCAAGAAGAATTAAACGAGTTGCAAGTAGCAGAAGCAAGTGGCAATATCAATGCTATTGAAGATGAATTTGGCGATGTTATGTTCAGCTTAGTGAATTATGCTCGGTTTATTGGCGTAGATGCCGAAACTGCATTAGAACGTACCAATCGAAAATTTAAATCACGTTTTGAAGCTATGGAACTACTTGCAGCACAGCAAGGGCTCAACTTATACGACATGTCATTAACAGATATGGATGCACTTTGGAACGAGGTTAAGAAATCATGCTAATACTCCGGCAGTATATACAAGTATTTAAAAAAGTGATAGCAGTACATGGTTATTTACTACTTGCTGCCGCTTGGTTATATACTTTATCTTTTGTTTTTGCCAACTACTTTAGTATTGCTGCGCAACCTGAAGCATTTGTAGAACAATTTGAAGAATACATTCAAAATGAGCAGCAAACATTCGCCACTGTTAAAGCACAAGATTATTCAGTTGCTCAAATTGCAACTGGTAACAGTTCAAAACAATTACAAGTACTTCGAGAAAAGTTGTTGACTATACAGCAAGGTATTTACTTATTTAAAGTGTCTGGTCAAGGTACTTTGCAATTATTGTATTGGAACAATAATAAAATGTCTGTTGAGGCCGATGATTTAGTAGATGGCAAAAATGTGAAGGCTGTAACCTATCAAAACGGTTTATTTGCACTACAAAAACATACGTTCGAATACAAGCGTAGTAAGTACATTCTCGTAGGACTTATTCCATTACATTGGGATTATTTTGTTGAAAATAAATATCTAAAAAACGAGTTCGCATTTAGTACTAGGGCTGAAGACTATTACAAAGTTGTAACAACGCCTACGCCATTTACCGTAAGGTATCAAAATCAACCTTTAGTATATATTGATAAAAAAGATGCTGTTAATACACCTACATTAAACAGCATTGCATTGAGTATGCGACTTATTGCAATAGCATTGTTGGCAATACTTTTATACCGTTTAGTAAAAGCAATCAATAGTGCTATAGGGTTTCGCTGGGCAATGCTTTTTTTAGTTACGACATTATTGCTTGTACGTGTTATTAGTTACTGGGGTGAGGCTTCTTTGCCTTGGTTTGGAACAGAGCTTTTCGATGCTGCTATTTACGCAAGTAATAATATTAATAAGTCGTTAGGCGATTTGCTAATTAATACACTCTGCATATTTGCTATTGTAGCATTTGGCTATTTCCAGTACCCGAACTACAAAGCACATAGTTTACATATAGTGCAGCGTTGGCATAAGCATAGTAAGCTGCTTATTGCAGTTGTTATTCACATCGTTGCATTTCTGGTAGCAGGCTACATAATGGGGGTTATACACTCTTTAGTGGTAGATAGTAAAATACCATTTGCAGTTACTGATTTTTTTCAATTGAATGGTTATACACTGCTTGCTTTTATAATTATTGCACTATTGTTATTGAGTTTGTTTTATGCACTTAGTACTATTATTACTTACGTAAATGCTTTAGGCGTGCATCGCTGGCTGAGTATTTCACTAGCATTACCATTCATAGTGTTAATTGCTATAATACAGCTTGAGGTTGTATATACTTGGTGGATGATTTTGGCAAGTGGTTGGACTTGCTTCTTTTATTATTGGACTTTCAAAAAGCAACAAAAAGAGCATGTTCCATTATTGTTAAATAGTCATTTCCTATGGTGGCTTATTCTATTAATTGTGCCAGTGGCAGTAATTATGCTCACTTCGTTTCAGCGTAATGAACAAGCACAGCGAAAAGTGTATGCAACACGTTTAATACAACAGCGGTATGATTTTAGTGGAGAGGGATTGTTGAATGTAGCACTTAGTAATATCACCGATACTTTTTTGTCGCAAAATGCACAACGTTGGCAAGTTGCTTATGAGAACAAGCAGTTAAAAGATAGTATTATCAATGCTAATTTCTCAGGTTATTTGAATAAGTACGATACACGTATTTACACGTTTGATGCTAACTATCAGCCATTATTTAACGATGATACCACATCGTATTATAACCTCAAATATTTGATTGATAATGCCAACAGTAAAAATGTAGCTGATGCAGTTTATTATTATCAATCTGAGGGTGGAAGGCTAAATTGTATTGTACAAAAGAAAATTTTCGATCGTTCTATTGATGCTACGTTAGGCTACTTGTTTATCATTGCTACGCCTAATCGATACAAGTCTGAAGCTTTATTTCCTGAATTATTCAGGCAGGCAACTGATGTTGTTTCAGATCTCAATATCAATTATGCTTATGCTATTTACAACCGTAATCAGTTAGTTACAAAGTTCAACGATTATCCTTTTGTGAGTAGTCTTTCAAGGCAGCAGTTTTTACCGCAAGGTTACACGTTCAAAATTAATAATGGTTACTCAGAACTATGGTATAAAGAGGGCAATAAAACTGTGGTGATTGTAAAGGCTGTGAATAGTATATGGTTTGCATTAACGCTATTTGCGTACTTGTTTATAGCCCTATTAAGTGTAGTAATTATATTGCATTTATTACGCGTATTTATTGCTAAAGGTAGTTTGCAAATTAAACTGAACGATTTGCAGCAGCTCAATCTCCGCAATCAAATTCAATTAGCTATTATCAGTATTAGCTTGCTTTCATTTACCATTATTGGTGTTGTTACTATTAATTATTATATAGATAGGTATGATAATGCAACAAGAGAAAGGCTGGTAAAAAACTCTCAAGCCATTGCTGCCGATTTAAGTAATATTTATCAACAGCGATCACTTGAAAAAAGAATTGCCGAGTTAAGCGATGTTTATGGGCTCGATGTTAATTTGTATGATATTGGAGGTAGGTTACGCTTCTCAACACAGCCGTATATTTATAGCAGGCAAGTATTAAGTACAAGGTTACATCCTAAAGCATTTGAAGCCCTTACGGTAAATAATTTATTACAATATGTACAAGAAGAATCTGTAGCTAGTTTCAACTTTTTAAGTATATACGCACCCGTAATAGTGAAAGGCAAGCCTGTAGCATACATTAATATTCCTTATTTGAATTCACAGAACGAGCTTAATCAAGAAATATCAACTTTCTTACTAACTATCATCAATTTAAATGTATTCATTTTCTTATTAGCTGGTGCATTTGCATTGCTATTAACCAATCAAATTGTAGCATCATTCAAATTAATTGCTGTTAAAATGCGTGCTGTTGCGCTTGGCAAACCCAACGAAATCATAACATGGAATCGTAATGATGAAATCGGGTTACTAGTGAATGAATACAATCGAATGGTAGCAAAGCTAGAGCAGAGTGCACAAGCACTAGCACGTAGCGAACGCGAAGGTGCATGGCGAGAAATGGCAAGGCAGGTAGCTCACGAAATTAAAAATCCGCTTACGCCCATGAAATTGAATATTCAATACCTTGAAAATGCCGTGCATCGTAACCCTGAAAATATAACCCAACTTACAACTCGGGTAAGTAGTTTATTGGTAGAACAAATAGATAGATTAGCGAAGATAGCTGGCGATTTTAGCGAGTTTGCAAATATCACACAAGTGAATCCTGAGCCAATAGTATTAAATCAATTGCTTACTCAATTAATGCACATGTACGAGGTAAGCGAAACCTTAACTATTAAGCTTAACCTTACGGTAAATGAAGCCATTGTTCTAGCCGATGCTACACAAATCAACCGACTATTTACCAACCTCATTAAAAATGCTTTAGAGGCGCAAGATGCTGCCGAACATGCATTTATAAACATTACACTTACTGCGAACGATCAGCAGTACGTGGTAGCAATAGCCGATAAGGGAGCAGGTATTCCAGCAGAAGTACAAGCCAGTATTTTCTCTCCTAATTTCACTACTAAAACAAGCGGAACCGGTTTAGGACTTGCTATCTGTAAAGGAATTGTTGAAAGAGCCAATGGTAATATATGGTTCACCACCGCTGCTGGGCAAGGCACTACTTTTTATGTATCGTTCCCTAAAAGTGTGTAACGTAAGTAGGGCTATATACAAATAGAGAGGGTTGGCGCAAAGCGCCAACCCTCTCTATTTGTGAGCTTATTAGTAATAGTAAGCTTGCTTATGATTTTTTAGCAGGTGCAGCTGCAAGTACTTCGCCTTCAATAGTCACCTGTACCGGTTCATTGATTTTTGCGAACTTGATGGTTACCTTTTTCGTGAACGGACCAACAGCAGCAGCATTAAAAGTTGCTTTAACAGTACCTGTTTTGCCTTTCATAATAGGTTGCTGGCTCCATTCAGGGCTTGTACAACCACATTCTGCTGTGGCATTCTCAATAATCAAAGGCTTGTCGCCATTATTGGTAATCACAAATGTGTAGCTAGCAGGTACATTCTGCTTGATTTTACCAAAATTGTGTTTGGTTTTGTTCAGTTTAACATCGGCTGCATTTTGTGCAAATGCTCCAACGGTACAAAAAAACACTGCAATTGCAGTAACTAAAAACTTCATAACAATTAAATATTGCGCTAAGTGAAAAAATTATTTTGTGCCAGCAGGCTTCATTTTTTGAGCTGGGCCAGCGGGTGCTGCATCAGCAGGTACATCGTAGGTTTCGCCACTGAAAGTGATAACTTTAGATAGGCCACCGCTGAAATACATGGTAACTACCTTTGAAAAGGCACCTTTGGTAGCACCGTTAAAACCAACTTTAACCTTAAAGGTTTCGCCTGGGGCATACGGGCCTGGTTTCCATTCTGGGGTAGTACAACCACAACCCGCTTGTACGTTTTCAATTTTAATGGTGTCTTTACTGATGTTTTTAATTTCAACATCGTAAGTGACAGCTTTACCAAACGGAATTTTTCCGAAGTTGTAGTTATCGCCTTTAAACTCTAACATTTTGGTAATATCGGGCTGTTGTTGTTGAGGAGCTGCGGTGCCTGCTTGGTTACTTTGGGCATTCGCAGTGCCGGCAGTTAATAAAAATGCTGCCGCAAGGGTTACAAACAATTGCTTCATAAATCAAATTTTACGCCTTAAAAGTATCTATTTTTTTGTTTACAAAACGCCAATAAACATTTACCGTAAGGGCAAACTTTAAAATGCTATTCCCTTACGGGTAAAAAGAAAAACTAACAGTTGTTCAATCTATTATTTTTGTGCCATGAACAATCAGGTATCAGCAACAGAACAATCGCAAGATATGCTTTCGTTCGAGGCTTTTGCTTCGCAGGTAATTAGCGATTATTCTATCGCATTGCAAAGCAGAGAAACAAGCTTGTTAGGGCGTAAAGAGGTATTAACCGGTAAGGCCAAATTTGGCATTTTCGGCGATGGCAAAGAGGTGGCGCAGGTAGCCATGGCTCGTTTTTTCAAAAAAGGCGATTTCAGAAGTGGTTACTACCGCGACCAAACTTTTATGATGGCAACGGGTAACCTTACGGTAAAACAATTTTTCGCACAGCTATACGCCGATACCAATATCGAAAATGAACCTTGCAGTGCAGGGCGTTTAATGAATGGGCATTTTGCAACGCATTGGATGGATAACGATGGTAATTGGTTACCATTAACTGAACTGAAGAATGTAAGTGGCGATATTTCGCCTACTGCAGGTCAAATGCCTAGAGGCTTAGGCTTGGCATTTGCAAGCAAAACTTTTAGGAATGTTCCTGAATTGGCTGGCGAAACCAATTTAAGTCGTAACGGTAACGAAGTTTCGTTTGTTACTATTGGCGATGCAAGCACAAGTGAAGGTCATTTCTGGGAGACCATTAACGCCGCAGGCGTGTTGCAAGTACCCTTAGCAGTATTCGTTTGGGACGATGGCTACGGCATTTCGGTACCCAAAAAATATCAAACTACAAAAGGCAGTATCAGCGAAGTATTGAAAGGATTTGCTCCTGATGGTAATGGGACTGGTGTAGATATTTATAAAGTTAAAGGTTGGGATTATGCAGGCATGTGTGAAGTTTTTGAAGCCGCTTTAGAGAAAGTACGTACTACACATACTCCTGCCTTGTTTCATGTAGAAGAGTTAACACAACCGCAAGGGCACAGTACAAGTGGCAGCCACGAACGTTACAAGTCGCAAGAACGCTTGGCTTGGGAAAAAGAATGGGATGGTATTGCACAAATGCGTTCTTGGATGCTTGAAAACGGTATTATAACTGAAGAAAGTTTAGCCGAATTAGAAGCTACTATCAAAGAAGATGTAAAAGCTCAAAAGCAAGCAGCTTGGGAGGCTTATCTTACACCAATCAAACAAATGGTGGCGAAAGCTGTAGCGGCATTGCAATCGGTTGTGGTGCATGATATAGAAGTGTATCAGCAAATACAACAAATGGCTAACGATTTAAATGCGATTAAAGAGCCGTTGAAACGCGATATCCTGCGAACGTTGGCAATGGCATTAGATCTGCTTCCCGCGGCTAGTCCAAGCTATCATGAGTTACAACAAGTTTACGAGCAGTTCAGGCAAGAACAAGCGACTGCTTACAATACCTATTTGTATCAAACAGGTGCTAAAAGTGCATTGAATGTGCCAGAAGTGAAGCCAGTTTTTAACGATAAGGCACCACAAATAAACGGGTCTGAAGTATTGAATAAATACTTCGACCAATTATTTGCAAGCAATCCTAAAGTCTTAGCTTTTGGTGAAGACGTTGGCTTTATTGGCGATGTTAACCAAGGGTTTAGTGGCTTGCAAGACAAGTACGGTGTTCATAGAATTTCAGATACCGGCATTCGTGAATTAACGATTGCAGGGCAGGGGATAGGTGCAGCTATGCGTGGCTTACGTCCGATTACTGAAATTCAGTATTTAGATTACTTGCTGTATGCCTTACAACCATTAAGCGACGATGTTGCTACGCTACATTACAGAACTGCTGG
>DMPB01000128.1:16361-21889 GCA_003456175.1 Chitinophagaceae bacterium
CATCATTCGTACGCGTGGCCATCGTTTAGAGGGTGTTTGGCATAGTGGTAGCCCAATGGGTACTATCATTAACAGCGTACGGGGTATGTATGTGTGTGTACCACGTAATATGACGCAGGCCGTTGGTATGTATAACACATTATTACGTAGTAACGACCCTGGTATTATCATTGAATGTTTAAACGGGTATCGTTTAAAAGAACAAGCACCAGAAAATTTATTAGAATTTACAGTGCCTTTAGGTATCAGCGAAGTGTTGCAAGAAGGTACCGATATTACAATTGTAAGCTATGGCAGTACTCTGCGTATCGTACAAGATGCTGCACAACGCTTGGCCAAGCAAGGTATTAGTGTTGAAATTGTAGATGTACAAACTTTGTTACCCTTCGATTTGAACAATGGTATACTTGCTTCTTTAAAGAAAACAAACCGCATACTTTTTGTTGATGAAGATGTACCTGGTGGTGCAGCGGCATATATGTTTACCGACGTAATGGAACGCCAAGGCGGTTATCGTTGGCTCGATGTTGCACCTCGTACACTTACTGCAAAAGCTCATCGTCCGGCGTATGGTAGCGATGGCGATTATTTTAGTAAGCCTAATGCTGAAGATGTAATTGCTGTTGTAAAAGCCATGATGGCCGAGTAACACAACATTTACCGTAAGGTATATAAAACCTAAAGCCACACAAAAGTGTGGCTTATTAGTTTATCCGTTGCCGGATAATTACACCCCCTATTATGAACAGCTATGCTGTTATTCGCTACGTCTAAATTGCAAAGTACCGTACAGTTGTAGCGAAGCGATTTCATTAAATGCCCTTTTCGATTTACGAAGCTGGTTTGGTAAAGTGTTATCACCTTACGGTAAATGAAGTACTCTAGCTTTTAAAATTTGCTTTGTATCATTGTAACAGCATGAAATGGTGGCTAATATTTTGCTATTGTTTGGGGTGTATGATGCATGTGTATGCACAAACACCGGTGTATCGTTGGATTAACAATACCAACGGCTTACCAACGAATGCTATTTATTATTTGCATCAAGATAAGCGAGGCTTTATTTGGATAGCACACGACCGAGGTTTAACGCGTTACGACGGCAAAAAATTCAAACATTTCAATAATGTTTCGCAACGTGGCCGGTCGCTTACTAACATCATGGAAACCGGCGATTCTGTGATTTGGTGTCAAGATTTTGCTGGTAACTTTTTCTATGTACAGAACGATTCTTTAATGCTAGAGCAACGTATAGTTTCCAATGGATTGTATGCACCTGCCTGCATCTTTAACGAACGTTATTTGGTGCATCCGAACACAAAATATATATATTATTTTGATACAAAATCGCATCGGCCGCTTAACCGTAAAAGCATTGGAGCGAACGTGTTTCATGCCTCTTATGGAGTTAATATCGGTTATGCTATTGGTGCCGAAGAGATAGTAGCATTCGATTCAAAAGGGTTTAAACGTGTTATCAGAAAAAGTAAGAAGCAAGCATCTGATAAAGAGTCAGTTTTTTTTATCAAAGAAATTGGTAGTCGTATTATTTGTTTTTATAAAAGTTGGAGCCCACATATCACATTAATTGATGGCTCACCTGTTGGGCTGCAAGTACCCGATTTGCCCAACTCTGCTTTTATTAAAGAAGTATTTACTACTAATTCCGATGTTTGGATATGTACAAGTAGCGGTGTTTATTGGTACGATACACTCTTGCGGCCTAAATCTAGGGCACCTATCTTAGTCGACTTTTCTGTTTCAAATGTAATGCAAGATAGAGAAGGTAATTTTTGGATTAGCTCTACCGATAAAGGCATTGCATTTGTGCCAAACTTAAGTTTAACACTAAGCCCTGTAGGCACAACGGGTGTAACTGCATTTTCTAATTTGGAGCGTAACAACACCCTTAAAATAGGTACTTCACGTAACCAAGTTTATACATTTAATACTTTAACCAACGAAATACAACCATACGTTACCATTCCTTACAACCACGAGGTGATTGATTTGTACGAAATACCCAATACCAATTATCTGTTAGTCGGTAATAATGTTATTCATTTGTTTGATGGTAGGCAACCTAAGTGGAGTCTTGCTAATTCTGGCAAGAGTTTCACTTACGTAAAAGATAACATGTTCATTGCAGCAGTAACAACGGGTTCTATAGCACTTAACACCAATAAAGTAATTAAAAGTCGTCCTGCATGGCTGGGTAGTCCAACACCCGACGACCCTGCGATGCTCGAGTTAAACTACTTAACCGTACAACCTGTAAATGCAAGAGGGCGCTATGTGTATTACGATACTGCAAGTAAATATTTATGGATAGCAACCTCAAACGGGTTAGGTTGTTTAGATAGCGTTGGCCGTTTTCGAGATTTGAAATATCCTAATGGTAACGATGTGTATGCATCACAAATACTAGCGTATAAAAACGGCATTACAGTAGTTAGTACGTTTGCAACAGGTATTGCTTTGTGGCAAAATAATAAAGTAGTTAAAACATACCGGCAAGAAAACAATCAACTCGCCAACAATACCATTTATAAGATGGATATTGATGGTGATGTACTTTGGATGGTAAGCGATTATATGGTACAAGCACTAAATCTTGTTACCAACGAATTAAGGGTTTATAGCAAAGCCGATGGCTTACCACAAGTAGAAATTAAGGATATTAAATGTAGTCGTGGAAAAGTATTCTTAGCGACCTCCTTAGGCATTTTATCGTTTCCAACTAACATGCCTTCCAAAAATGAACGTAAGCCGGTTATTGAGTTACTTAATGTAACCTATAACAACAGAAAATTAGCCGAAAGCAAAAAAGGTACCTACCAGCTGTTACACAAGCAAAACGAAGTTGATATTGAATATGGCTTATTGGCCTATAAAACAGGCGATGAAATAAGAGTTCAATATCGAATTAATGGTGGTCGCTGGATAGATCATAACAGCGATACGCGTTCACTACATTTGGCTTCTTTGCTACCCGGTAGCTATGAAGTAGAAATTATTGCTATCAATGAAGATGGTATCATAGCTACGCCCCTTACGGTAAATATTAAAGTTGCTTACCCATTTTGGTTACAGTGGTGGTTTATGCTCTTGGTAATACTTGCAGTTATAGGATTAGTAAGATTATATCTACGTAATAGGTTAAAAGAGATTGAGCAAAAAAATGCTTTAGAAGCACAGAAATTACAATTAGAGCAAGAACTTCAAAAAAGTATGTTAGCGGCCATTAAAAGCCAAATGAATCCGCACTTTTTATTCAATGCACTTAACACAATTCAGAGCTACATCTATACAAACGATAAAGAAAATGCTTCGCAGTATCTAGGTCGTTTTTCTGAACTAACTCGTATGATTCTTGATATGAGTAATAGAGAGAACATACCATTGTCAGATGAAATTAAAGCATTAAAGCTGTACCTGTCGCTTGAAAAAATTCGTTTCGATGAGTCGCTAGTATACGATATCATCATAGCAAAAAATATTTCTGTAGAGTTAATACACATACCTAGTATGCTGATTCAACCTTATGTAGAAAACGCTATTAAGCATGGGTTACTGCATAAGCGAGGTGCTAAAAAAGTAACCATTACTTTTGAACTCCGAGAAAATGGTATTAAAGTTGTAATAGACGACAATGGTATCGGGCGTGAACGTAGTATGCAACTCAATGCACTTAAAAGAAAGCGGCACGATTCTTTTGCCACCTCTGCGAACGAAAAAAGACTTGAGATTTTAAATAAAGGGCTTGGTAGTAATACCATTTCATTACATTATACTGATAAGTACGACGAACACGGAAATGCTATCGGAACAACCGTTGCTATTCATATTCCCTTCACTACCATTAAGCATACTGCCTCATAAATTGAAAGCTTGCTTTTGTGAAACCATTACACTTCAAGAAGCCCAATATTTTAAACCTTTGTACAACCATGTACACCACTATTATTATAGACGATGAAGCACGGGCTCGTAACTTGTTGCAAGCGGTAATTGATCAATATTGCCCACAACTAACTGTTGCAGCTCTTTGTGAAGATCTGGCAAGTGGCGTTAAAGCCATTAAAAAACATAAGCCAAGCCTTGTTTTACTAGATATCGAAATGCCCGGCCATAGTGGTTTGGAGTTACTCGATTTTTTTAACGACGATGAAATTAACTTCAGCGTAATATTTACAACTGCTTATAACGAGTATGCTTTACAAGCGTTCAAATTCAGCGCTATTGATTACTTGCTAAAGCCGATACAACATGCACAGTTGGTAGAAGCAGTAGAACGTTTCGTAAAGCGTCAGGATGCTAGTACACAAGTTGCACAGTTGCGAACATTGCAATCTAACTTAGGTAATGCCACTTGGCAAGATAAACGTATTGTTGTGCCTAGCGGGCAAGCGCTTAAATTTTATAAGCCTGCCGATATCATTATGATCAAAGCAGAAGGGGCGTATAGCACGCTGCATCTTGCCGATGGTTCTACCTTATTAGCAAGTAAAAATTTAAAACATTTTGAAGATGTGTTAGCAGAAGTGCCCATCTTTTTAAGAACACACAAATCGTTTATTGTAAACTTGAATGAGGTAACTGAGTACGTAAAAAGCGATGGCGGCTACATCAAAATAAAAGGGGGATTAACCGCTGGCATATCACCCGAAAAAGTAGATGATTTTTTAGAGCGGCTACGATAAAAATTTTGCTTGTAATGCTGGGTTTGGTACCCAGCATTCTTTTTTTTGTCCCTACCAACGATAACGATGTTGCGCAATCCAGCGGTAGCAATAGTTACGAATACCTTGCGGTAAAAGTAAACCTTCCTGGCCTAGCCAGCACCACGGAAAGGGTAGCAACCTGGCTATTGCTAAAGCGGCATTACTCTCAGTTAACATTTGATGAGACGTAACAAGCACCATACTGTTCAATGCTTAGGTATCAATATTTTTAAGTAGTTGAGCTGCTATGGGTGACTGCAATGAAGCAAATCGGAACTTATCTTTTTTATCACGACGGATAATCCATTGTACTGCACCACTACAAAGGTTACAATGGCCATCAAAGAGTACGATATGATAGTTGCGATTGATCATTTACCGTAAGGTGTGTATACAAAAAAGCCTCTGTGAAGAGGCTTGAAAATTATCCCATATTATGAAACACTTTACTCACGTCATCATCTTGTTCTAAGCGTTCAATGAGCTTACTGATATCTTCGGCTTGTGCATCTGTTACAGGAACAGTTGTTGTTGGAATCCATTCGATTTCGGCACTAAGGGTGGCAATATTGCGTTCTTCAAGTGCTTTTTGAAGGTTGCCAAAATCTACAAAGGCAGAGCGAAGTACAATAATGCTGTTGCCCTCATCGTCGTTGCTTTCACCGAGTTCTTCTAAGCCAAAATCAATCAATTCAAGTTCTAAATCATCGATGTTTAAGCCTTCGTTTTTGAGTTTAAATACCCCCATTTTTTTAAACTGAAAGCTTACACTACCACTATTACCAAGGCTTCCACCTCCTTTGT
>DMPB01000128.1:22116-39611 GCA_003456175.1 Chitinophagaceae bacterium
CCAAGGCTTCCACCTCCTTTGTTGAAATGACTTTTAACGTTGGCAACTGTACGTACGTGATTATCAGTAGCCGTTTCTACCAGCAATGCTACACCGTGTGGGGCATAGCCTTCGTACAAAATTTCATCGTAGTTGGTGGTATCTTTTCCGAGTGCTCTTTTGATCGCTGCTTCAACACGATCTTTAGGCATATTAACGCTTTTGGCGTTTTGCATACAGCGACGAAGTGCCGGGTTGGTTGCAGGATCGGCACCGCCAGCCTTCACCGCAATTACTATTTCTTTACCAATACGTGTGAATTGCTTAGCCATACGATCCCAACGGGCAAACATGGTGGCTTTGCGTACTTCAAATATGCGTCCCATACTATTGTGTGGTTATATCTTAAAATGAGGTGCAAAAATACGGTTGCAGCATCAAATACGCTGCTAAACCAGAGAATTTACGAACAGTAAGCGAATGTTAATTGGTGTTAGCTGTATCAACAGTAAAAGGGGACGTACTACTGTACAATCCCCTAACCCCCTAGCGAAACTATTTTAAGCTTTGTAATAATGAAGTGACTTGTGTTACTACTTTTTTCCACCACCGAAGAAAAAGCCGAGTTTAAACGATAAGTATCCACCATCGGTAACTACATTGTATTCGCTTGTAACCCTAAAGTGTCCCGTTTCAAAACCTACACGCGGATAAAAGCCAAATTTTGAACCACTTTGATTAATAGTAGGCGAACTACTACCACTACTTGCGCTTACACTAGCATTGGCCAAACGGTAAATACCTGCGCCTACACCTGCAAATGGTCTAAATCCGCTGGGTTTAAAGTAATATTCGCCACTTGCTGTATAAGAGCTTAGTACACTTACATCGGCATTGCCGCTACCTGTATTTACACTTCCAACAGCAGCACCTTCGATACGTAAGCCTACATTAATTTTGTTGTTAATGCGATACTGCGGTTCTAGGCTAAAAGCAGCACCACCACTAGTGCCACCGCTAGTTGTAGTTGAGGGAATGGCATAGCCGATACCTAGGTTAACCTTAAAGGCTTTGTAGTTGGTAGATTGTGCATTGCTAATACAGCTTGCTAGTAGAAAAACTGCAATGGAATATAATTTTTTCATAATGTAATTTTTGGATAAAAGTGTGTTAGTTCACTTTTACTGTTGCATAAATGTGAATGACTGTTAATAAAACAAATGCGTGAAAGGGTAGCAGCTTTTATTTAGAGAACCACTTTTTTTTGAGTGCTATTTTAATGGCTGCTGTTTTGTTAGATACGTGTAACTTCTCGTAGATATTGGCGATGTGCTTGCGTACGGTATGTGGACTGATATACAGTTTTTCTGCGATTTCATTATAGTTTAATCCATCAACGATGCCATTTAAAATTTCCATTTCTCTATCTGAAAGGAAGTTAATTTCAGTTTCAGTTAAGATAGGTTGTTGTGCGGGCTTTTCTGTAGCTCTCAGCATTGCCAATGTTTTTCTAGCAACGATAGGAGACATTGGTACGGAGCCTTCTTCGATTAACGCTTGAATAGAAGCAATAATTCTTGGTATTTTTTCGTCTTTGAGCAAGTAGCCACTTGCACCAACACGAACTGCTTCAAATATCTTTTCATCTTCACTGAAAGCTGTAAGCATTAAAAACTGAATATCTGGATAAACTTCTTTTGCAATAAGTACTGTTTCTAGTCCATCCATTTCAGGCATTTCAATATCCATGAGTACCACTAATGGGTGTTGTGTTGGTTGTTTTTCTTCCATTTGTTGTAAGAAATCAATACCATGTTCTGCTGTAAACAATACTTCAACTTCTTTTGAATATTGCAGTTGTTCTGAAAGGGTATTTCTTAATAAGCGTTTATCGTCTACAATAGCGACTGGAATTTTTTTCATACAAACAAATTTTAGCTCCATCAATTTTATGGTTCAATAAAAGTACCTGATGCATCGGTGGTTACAGGCGTTGCTGAACCTTCTTGCTGAACGGTAGTGTTCGGAATGATAACTTTAATTTTTCCACTAGTTACTTGAACATCGGCTGTTGTGGTTGAATTTGTTGAGTAATAAGATTTATTTAGTGTCCGGTCTTGCATTGAAAACATCATTTCATCTGCAGCAAGTAAAGTTGGGTCTGCTTTGAACACAATTTTATAACGAGCACTTGCAGTTGGCGCCGTTTTAAAGATTAGGGTAAATCCATTAAACGTTTTAGTTGAGTTAGAATTGTTGGATAACTCTGCACTTGAATACATTCTATCTAAGGCTAGATATTGTACAAAAACGCCAGCATTCTGTTTAATAGCAAACGCCTGTGTGTAGGTAGTAGTACCAAGTTTCCAACTTGCGGTTGTTGATGTGTCAGGTGTGTCACTTTCTCTTGTACAGGCTGTCATTGAAAGTACTACTGATAGTAAGATGAAGAGCTTTTTCATTTTGTAAAGTTTTGGTTTTGTGAATGATGAGTTGTTAACGTTAACTATACAAAAGTGAAAACTATCTATCCTCACAGCAATAACGCATTTGTAGTATTTTAAGCAATAGGTACATTGATTTTTACCAGTGTGCCAGTAGGTTTATTCTGTGCATACGTAATGGTACCTTTTAAGTAGGCAATACGCACCATAATATTTTTTAAGCCAAGGCCACTCTCCTGATTAGCATTTTTAAAATCAAATCCTACACCATTATCGGCAACTAGTACAATAATTTCTTTGCTTGTTCTTTCTAACGATAATTCAAGTGTATTGGCTTTGGCATGTTTGATAACATTATTAATAAGTTCTTGTATCACTCTGTAAAGGATAACTTCTTCATTAAACTCTAGTTGCTCTTTAAAGCCTTTGGTTTCAAAATGAATCTTAAGCGTGCTTTCATCAATTTTTTCTATAAAACTTCTAATGTCACTAGCTATACCACTTTTTAGTAGAAAGTTAGGCATCATTTTATGGCTAATTACACGAACTTCTTTACAGCTTTCATCAACAAGTGCCATGGTTTTTTCTGCTAAAAATTTATCTTCAGTTTTATTGATTTCAATTCTGTCTAGTAAGCCATTTAGATTCATTTTTACGGCACTAAACAATTGTCCAACACCATCATGTAAATCAGCTGCAATTCTTTTACGTTCCGCTTCTTCTGCTTCAATAACTGCCTGTGTTAATTTTTGTCGGTGTGCAGTTTGTTCTTTTGCAAGTACAGCTTGCTGCTCTAATTGTTTTTTTCTGTAAAAGCCATAGCCTACAAGTAGAGAAAGGAGTGCAATCAATCCAATGATACCAATTGTAGCATTTTTTTGTTTAATAGCGGCTTGCTTTTCTTGTAGTGCTAGTTGTTGTTGTAGCGATTCCTTATTTAGGTTGTTTATTTTTTCTTGCTTTTTCGATGCATCAAGTTGTGTCCGTAGAATTGTTTCGCTTTGGGCAATGAGTTGTAAGCTGTCTTCTACCATCTTTAATCTTGCACCAGAAAGTGCCAACTTTTGTTGTGCAAGCAGGTACTGATTTTTACTAATTGCTAGTTGTTGCGCAACAATTTGAAGAGACTTGATTGAATCTGTTTTTGATAAGATCAGAATCTTATTTTCTTTCTGCTGCGTTTCGTATTTCGTTTGATAGAAAATGATTGATTTTTTTTGTGTAGAATCAAATAAAAGTGCGTCTACCACGCGTAGTTTTTCCAAATACTGAATGGTATTTGTATAGTCATTTATGTTTTTGTAGTATGATGTGTAGTGGCTATATACTTGTTGTAAGTTCACATAATCGTTGATAGATTTGAAGTACTGCTCGGGCGATTTCAAAATGTTTAATACTTCAGCGTTCTTTTGTAAAGCAAATACTTCGCCTATATTACTTAAGGCAATGTTTTGCGAGTGTAAGTCGCCTGAAGCTATTGAAAGTTGATGTGATATTTTATAGTATTCTACAGCTTTGTTATAGTTGGCCTGATAAAAATATATAGCACCAATTAAGTTAGAACTCACAGCTTGTTCTGTATGCATTTTTAGAACAGCGAAGAGTGAGTCTGCTTTGATGGCATTTATCAAACCATTTTTCAAGTCTCCTTGTGTAATGTAGAGGTTAGCTAGATTGTTATAGATAAGTGCTTTAGGTTTTAGAAGTGCATTAGCATCTGCAATAGAAATACCTCTCTTGAAGTACTGTAATGCAAGATTCTTATTATTGGTATTGTTGTATAGAAGTCCTAAATTATTATAGATAATAGCAGATGAATAAGCCTCATTAATTGTCTCGAATATGCTAGCTGCTTCTGTATATAGCGTTGTGGCTTTTGAATAGTCATTTTTGAGTGCATAAATAGAGCCTTGAATATTCAATGCACTGGCCATTAATTTCTTATTCTTAATCTCTACACTTCTGTGATATAAATATGTACAAATAGAAATCGTATTGCCAAGGTCAGTTCTAAAGTTGTCGAATATAAAGTCTAAATAATTTCTAATATTTGTTGAATCTTGGTAGTAGCTTTTGTTAAGCTTAAGGGTATCGGCATTTAGTAATTCTTTTTTACTTTGTTTGGGCTGAGAAAAAGCAATAGTTGTACAGAGAATAATCCAAACTGTAAGCAGTATCTTCATAGTTGCATGTTTTGGCGTGTATAATATAGCACTATAATTTGTTAATACAAATACACAAGCTACTAGTATTCGCTAGTAGCTTGTGTACACGAGTGTGAGGTTCTTATTTCTTAATACTAATGAATACTAACTCACTCTCTTTAGCCTTTTTAGTGAGTTTTCCCCCAAGTAGTACTACTTCGTTATTAGTGTTATATAGTAGTGTGTTGTTATACTGTACACCCCAATCATCATTCATTAAAGATTGGTATTGTAGCGACTGATTATTCAAGTCGTAGGTAACGATACTAAGTGCTGTTAACAGTTGTTTAGACGCTTTAGCAATTATAATTCCCGATTTTCTATCCCATTTATTGTATTCGGTAACATCTTGTATCAGCCAATAGCATTTTTTGAAATCTTTCGTAAAAACAAAATTGCCTTTTGAAAATGTTGTTCCTTTCGCTAATACTTTTTCAAGTTGGCCATCGGTTGCAAATATAGCAGCAATAATTGCATCTCCTCTTGCGCCGTTATCGCTTTGCTGACCGCTAAAAATCAATTTTCCGTTGGCAACGTGTAGTTGAACATCCATTATTTGCAAACTCATTTCAGCCTTAACCTTTTCTTCGTTAACAGGTTGAAATTTTGCTTGTATATCTGCTTCTTTAACAAGTGTTACATAAACTAGTTTGCCATTTTCAATTTTCGCAATCTGAAAGTTAGGATAGTCGGATGCTTTCGGAACACTAAAATCTTGATAGGTGGTTGCATCCTTACCAGCATCGCCACATAAATACACCGCACCATCTTGTTCATATACCTGATTAATCTTCCATAGCGAGTGCGGAGCAGTAATTGTAATCTTGTGTTTAATATCAAAAGTAGTTCCGTCAATTCTAATATATTCATACTGATTAGCAGGAGCTAGCTTGGCCGTAGAACGCTTGTAATTAATAGGTAAGCTAACAAATACATAGTCAAATTTGCCTGGTGCCATTTCAATTTCTTTGGCATACATTAAGCATTGATAGTCGAATGTGAATGCGACATGCTTTGCAATAGAACCACTTTGATCATACTTTCTAAAAATGTAATGTTGCTTTGTTTCATCAGGGTTAACACCACTGGTATTGAATAAAATATGTCCGCCGTTCGGGATAGGGTGGTTAAACATAGGAATCCATCTCTGTCCTTTTTCTTCCTTTGCTGGTACATTATCTATTTTAAAAACAGCTGCATTTTCAAAACACGCATCTGGCCTCCATTTACCAGATTCGCCACCTACTTGAATGCCAATACGTGAGGTTCCTATCTTAAACCCACTCAAGTTCGCAAATCCAGTTACAATTACGGTGCCCATATAAGCATTATCAATCGGCCCTGTTGGGGTAGCCGCTCCACTTAAAGCACCGCCAATACCTCCCGTAAGAATAGCATTGTATTTTTGGCCGTATACTTGTTCGTTGTTGTTGATGGCTTCAAAAGTGTTGCTGTATGTTTTCAAGTCATTAGAAACGTAATTGAATTTATCGTCAAACAGTAGCTTATCTACTTTCCATGCCAACCCTTTGAAAGTAGTAGTAGTCATGTTGCCAATAGTCGATTTGTCAATATCACACGATGCTGTTGCAAATTTTACAAACGTTTTTTGCGAAGCACTATCAATGCCTGCATCAATAATTTTCCAGTTTTTGTGTTTGTTAATGCTTTCGAGGTCTAAATGCTGTGTACTAACCTGTAGTTGTGCTTTTGTACTTAACGTTGCTACAGCCATTACTGAAACCAAAATGTAATGTTTCATGTTTGTATGTTTTAGTGCAACAAAGCAACGCTAGCACATCTCCTCAGGCAATACTACATATGCGTTATTCTGGTTCGGCATAACAAGTGTTTGTAGCTAGTATTGGCATATTTTGAGGGTACCTTACGGTAAATGCGTACACATTTGCCGTAAGGCGTAATACTTAGTGGGCAAAAAACGTGGCAAACCTTAACTTTGACCCTCAATAAAAGCAACATGAGCGAAGAGAAAAGTTTGAATTTCTTAGAAGAAATTATAGAACAACATTTAGCCGAAGGCAAATACCCGCATATCGTTACGCGTTTTCCGCCAGAACCAAATGGATACTTGCACATGGGGCATGCCAGCAGTATTTGTTTGAATTTCGGACTAACTAAAAAATATCCTGGTTATACTAACCTTCGTTTCGATGATACAAACCCCGTAACAGAAGATACAGAGTATGTAGAAAGTATTAAAAACGATATCAAATGGCTTGGCTTTGAATGGAAAAACGAGCTGTATGCCAGCGATTATTTTGATTCACTTTACAAATACGCCGTAACCCTTATTGAAAAAGGGTTGGCTTATGTTGATGATAGTTCGAGCGAAGAAATTGCGGCTCAAAAGGGAACGCCTACACAACCCGGCTATCGTAATCAATATGCCGAACGTTCTGTAGCCGAAAACTTAGCATTATTCGCTGCCATGAAAGCCGGTGAATTTCCTGACGGTGCTAAAGTACTTAGAGCCAAAATTGACATGGCTAGCCCAAACATGCTCATGAGAGATCCTATACTGTATCGTATCAAGCATGCACATCACCACCGCACTGGCGATACATGGTGTATTTATCCTATGTACGATTTTGCACACGGCCAAAGCGATAGTATCGAGGAGATAACACACAGTATTTGTACCATGGAGTTTGTGCCGCATCGTGAATTATACGATTGGTTTATTGCACAATTAGGTATTTATCCAAGCAAGCAATACGAGTTTGCCCGTCGCAATCTTACATATACTGTTATGAGTAAGCGTAAGCTATTACAGCTAGTGAATGAGCAGCATGTAGCTGGTTGGGACGATCCTCGCATGCCTACCATCAGCGGGCTTCGTCGCAGAGGCTATACACCAGAAAGTATCAGAGAGTTTTGCGATAGAATTGGTATTGCCAAGCGTGAGAACTTGGTAGATGTTGGTTTGCTAGAGTTTTGCGTACGTGAGCATTTAAATAAAATTGCATTACGCCGTATGGTGGTTTTTGATCCTTTAAAAGTGGTTATTACCAACTATCCTGAGGCACAAGTAGAATTGTTACAGGGTGAGGATAATCCTGAGGATCCGAATACAACGTATCGCGATATTCCATTTAGCAGAGAGCTGTATATTGAGCAAGAAGACTTTATGGAAAGCCCACCCAAAAAGTACTTCCGTTTAGCACCCGGGCAAATGGTACGCCTCAAACATGCCTACATTATTCAGTGCGATGAGGTAGTAAAAGATGCCAATGGTAAAATAATAGAAGTACGTTGTAGCTATTTGCCCAACAGTAAAAGTGGTAACGATACTAGTGGTGTGCATGTGAAAGGAACTTTACATTGGGTAAGTGTGGCACAAGCAATACCAGCCGAAGTCCGTTTGTACGATCGATTGTTTACAGTTGAAGATTTAGATGAAGCAGAAGGCGATTTCAAGCAGTATATCAATCCTAATTCTTTGGAAGTGGTAGGTGCTGCTTTTGCTGAGCCTGCTTTAGCGAGTAGTACAGCAGATCAACGCTATCAGTTTTTACGTAAGGGTTATTTTGTAATAGATCCTGATAGTACAACAGAGAAAATGGTGTTTAATAGAACAGTTACTTTAAAAGATACTTGGGCGAAAGAGCAAAAGAAATAATAATGTTTTGTTTCTGATACACAAGGGGCGGCCATCGGCCGCCCCTTGATTGTTTACCAAATCAGCAATTTTCGGTACAGGCAACTTAAATGGGTGTTGAGGTGTTATGGTAGTGTAGTTACATTATGTAGCTTCATTGCTATTATGTTAGGTAACCGATTTATACGTTTTAACCCCAAAGCCGAGCAGAAGAATAAGTTTGAACAACTGCTCGATATTTTTATGCAGTTGCTTACGTACACCAACGGGGATGTAAGCGAGGCGCTGCAGTGGATGAACGAACTCGATAAGCAATATCAACTCACTAACAATGAGTATGGCATGGGCGATTTTATAGACGATTTAAAAAGCAATGGCTATATTAAAGATGACAATCCCGATGGTACTATCACCTTAACTTCTAAATCAGAACAACAAATTCGTAAACGAAGCCTCGAAGAAATTTTCGGTAAGCTCAAAAAGAGTAAGCAAGGCAATCACCAAACATTTAAGCCTGGCGTTGGCGATGATATTGCACCCGATATTCGTCCGTATCAGTTTGGAGATCTCTTAGAGCAGATAGATTTTACAGAAAGTATTCGCAACGCACAAATCAACCACGGTATAGAACGCTTTCACATGCAAGAAGATGATTTGCATATCCGTGAAACCGACTTTAAAGCGCAAACAAGTACAGTGCTGATGATTGATATTAGTCATAGCATGATACTTTACGGAGAAGATCGTATTACGCCGGCTAAAAAAGTAGCTATGGCATTGAGTGAACTTATTACCACAAAATATCCTAAAGATACCCTCGATATTGTTGTGTTTGGCAACGATGCTTGGCCGGTTGAAATCAAAGATTTGCCCTATTTGCAAGTAGGGCCTTATCACACCAACACCGTTGCGGGGCTTGAACTTGCGATGGACATACTGCGTCGCAGAAAAAATACCAACAAGCAAATTTTTATGATCACCGATGGCAAACCTACTTGCTTAAAAATTGGCGGTCGATATTATAAAAACAGCTTTGGCCTCGATCGAAAAATTGTGAACCGCTGCATCAACATGGCCGCACAATGCAAAAAACTCAAAATTCCTATCACCACTTTTATGATTGCAAGCGACCCCTATTTGCAACGCTTTGTACAAGAATTTACCGAAACCAATCATGGTAAGGCCTTCTTCGCAAGTTTAGACAAATTAGGAGCTTTCATTTTTCGTGATTTCGAAAGTGGCAAACGAAAAACTGTATACTAATACCTTACGGTAAATGCTATATCGCAATATCACATTTACCGCAAGGGCAACAAACCATTAACTATGAATGTTCAAGCGATAAAAACATTAGGGCAACTGAAAGCAAGTGGCTACCAACCTAAGTCTATTAAAGAAGAAGTAAGAGATAACTTAATTGCTGCAATCAGAAACAAAGAAAATCCGTTCCCGGGTGTGATGGGTTACGATGATACGGTAATTCCCGACACCGAACGAGCATTACTGAGCAGGCATAATATTTTGTTTTTAGGCCTACGCGGACAAGCGAAAACGCGTATGGCTCGACAAATGGTGCATTTGCTTAACGAGTACATACCCGTTATTGCAGGTAGTGAAGTGAACGACGATCCTTTGCAGCCGCTGAGTAAGTACGCTAAAAATCTTATTGCCCAACATGGCGATGATACCCCTATTCATTGGGTGCACCGTAGCGAACGATATGGCGAAAAGCTCGCAACACCCGATGTAAGTGTTGCCGATTTAATTGGCGATATAGACCCAATTAAGGCCGCCAATCTTCGCCTGAATTTTGCCGATGAAGAAGTAATTCATTACGGCATTATACCACGTAGTAACCGTGGCATTTTTGTAATCAACGAGTTACCCGATTTGCAGGCTCGCATACAAGTAGCATTGTTTAACATACTGCAAGAAGGAGATATTCAAATTCGTGGTTTTAAACTGCGTATGCCTTTAGATATTTTGTTTGTGTTCACTGCCAATCCGGAAGATTATACCAATCGTGGTAGTATTGTAACACCATTAAAGGATAGAATTGAAAGTCAAATTTTAACGCACTATCCGAAAGATATTGAAACAGCCTTAACCATTACGGAACAAGAGGCAGCAATACTACCGCAACAGCAGGCTAAAGTTATTGTTAGCGATTTAATTAAGCGCTTGATAGAACAGGTTGCTTTCGAAGCACGCAACAGCGAGTTTGTAGATAAAAAAAGTGGTGTAAGTGCACGCCTTACTATTGCTGCTTTTGAGAATGCTGTAAGCAGTGCTGAACGTAGAAGTATTATTCATAACGAGGCTCAAACACAAGTGTGGGTAAGCGATTTAGCAGGCATTATCCCAGCTATTACAGGCAAAATTGAATTGGTGTACGAAGGTGAGCAAGAAGGCCCGTATCAAGTAGCGTTGAACTTAGTAGATAAAGCCATACGTGCTCAATTCGTTAACTATTTCCCCAACCCCGAAAAGCAAAAGAAAAAGCGTGTTGTTGGTAAGAAAAGTGCCGATGAAAAGCCAGAAGAAGAAAGTATGTATAAAGCCATTACTCGTTGGTTCGATGCAGGTAACTTCATTGATATTTTAGTAGACATGAAAGATGCCGATAAGTTGTTGGCATTGTACAGAGTAGATGGCTTATTTGGTTTAGTGAAAAAGTTGTACCCACATGCCAATGAAAGAGAAGCCGCGTTATTAATGGAGTTTGTACTGCACGGCTTGGCTAGTTATAGCCTCATTAGTAAGCAAACCATAGAAGGCAAAATTGTATTCAAAGATTTAATGGGAAGTATGGTGAATTTAGATAATCTAAATTTTGATGAATCTGATTTTAATGAAGAAGATTATCGTTAATACCTTACGGTAAATGATGTAATCGCAATCTATCATTTACCGTAAGGAAAGCAAGTGTAATAGTTAAGATAAACGGCGGCCAAAGGCCGCCGTTTATCTTAACTAAGCAAGTACAACAGCACTTAATGCCGGTAAGTGAATCGTAAGCTCGTAGGTTTTAGTTTTTTTATCGACCAATGCTTGTTTGATTGCAGGGTTGTATACATCGCCAGTACCCCAAAATGCTTTATCATCGCTATTAAAAATCTCTTGCCAGTTTTTCTTTTGATGTACATATACTTTCCAATCGTTACGCACCACTGGAGTCATATTCAGTAGGACAATTACATTGTCTTTTGGCTTTTTGCCTTTGCGTTTGAAGCTAAGTACACTAAGATCCCGATGATTTAAATCGAGCCATTCAAAACCATCTGAGGTGAATTGATGTTCGTATAAAGCTGGGTAATTTCTATATAACTGATTCAACTGTTGAATGCAGTATTTTAAACCGCCATGGCTCACAAAGTCTGTTAATTGCCATGGCAAAGCACTCTTGTAATTCCATTCAATATTACTGCCTAACTCGTTACCCATAAAGAGCAGCTTTGCACCCGGGTGGGTGAACATGTAAGTGTACAACAAACGAAGATTAGCGAATTTTTGCCATTCATCGCCAGGCATTTTGTACAACATGGGGCTCTTGCCATGTACCACTTCATCGTGGCTAAGTGGTAGCATAAAGTTTTCGTTGTAGAAATACATCATGCTAAAAGTGAATTTATCTTGATGGAACTGCCGATAGATTGGATCCATTTTAAAATAGTCTAAGGTATCGTGCATCCAGCCCATCATCCACTTCATGCCAAAACCAAGGCCGCCTTCAAAAGTAGGTTTGCTAATGCCCGGCCAGTCGGTTGCTTCTTCGGCAATAGTTTGAATATCCGGAAAATCGCGATAAAGTGTTTCGTTCATGTCTTTAATGAACGCAATAGCTTCTAGGTTACCGTTACCACCAAATATGTTCGGCTCCCATTGGCCTTCGTTGCGGCTATAATCGAGGCGTAACATACTGCTTACTGCATCTACACGCAAGCCATCGGCATGAAAAATATCGCACCAATAACGAGCACTACTGATGAGAAAACTCTTAACCTCGCCACGAGCATAGTTAAAAATATAGCTGTTCCAATCGGGGTGATATCCCTTTCGCATATCGGCATATTCGTAAGTATGTGTACCATCGAACATGAACAAGCCATGGCTATCGTATGGGAAGTGAGAAGGCACCCAATCGAGAATTACACCAATACCTGCTTTATGAAAGCATTCCACTAAAAAAGCGAAATCTTGTGGTGTGCCAAAACGGCTTGTGGGTGCAAAATAGCCGGTGCCTTGATAGCCCCAACTGCCATCGAACGGGTGTTCCATTACAGGCATCAATTCAACATGGGTAAAGCCCATTTCTTGCACATAAGGAACGAGCTTCTCGGCTATCATCGCATAGCTTAAATAGGTTTCAGGATCGTTCGCATCGGGGCGCAACCAACTTGCTAGGTGCACTTCGTACACACTCCATGGCGCTGCTAAGCTGTTATGTTGCTTGCGTTGCTGCATCCATTCAGTATCTGTCCATTCGTACCAAGTATCCCAAACTTTAGATGCTGTTTTAGGTCGAGTTTCCCAGTGGCGAGCAAAGGGGTCGCCTTTATCTAATCGAACACCCTTGAAACCATGAATATGGTATTTATAAGCGTCGCCTTTTTTTACATTTGGTATAAAGCCTTCCCATATGCCCGAATGGTCGAGGCGTACAAACAGCGGATGTGTGGTGTTGTTCCATTCATTAAAATCGCCGCTTACAAACACTGTTGTGGCATTTGGTGCCCACACGGCAAAGTAATAACCTTCAGTACCTAATACATTTTTATGATGATTACCAAATAGCTCATACAATCGGTAATGTGTACCCCGCTGAAAATTACGAACATCTTCCTCCGAGAAAATACTATAGTTCCAAACAGGTTTGGTTGTGTCTACAAAATGGGTGTCTTCGTAACGTTGTAGTGCAGCATTCACATGAGGGTTTGCTGTATTCACATTGTTATTCGCCTTGTTAGCTTTGTTGGCCGACTTTCGTGCTGTGGTGCTCATATTACCGTTAAACAATTTTTAACAACCATTTACCATAATAAAACAACGTAACCTTTCGTAAATGATTGAATATTGGTTATCCAAGATACAAGCTAAACACTAAACTAACTAACTGCATGAAAAAACATTTTTTACTTACAGCCATAAGTTGCTTCTGGGCTATCATGCTTTGGGCGCAGCAAGGGGTAAGTGGCGTTGTAAAAGATACTATCAACAAACAGCCTTTACACATGGCAGTTATAGCCATACTTAACACCAAAGATTCTGTACTCATTCGATTTACTAGAACCGATAATAAAGGTGCCTTTGCAGTAAATGATTTACCGCAAGGGAAATATATTCTTAAAATTACTTATCCGAATTATGTAGAGTTTGCCGATTTTGTGGAAGTGCCTTACGGTAAAATGATAGCTATACCCGAAGTGTCGTTGGTTACCAAGGCAAAATTGTTAGAGGAGGTAATTGTAAAGCAAAAAGTTGCTGCCATTCGTATGCGTGGCGATACCATTGAATACAAAGCCGATAGTTTTAAAGTAGATGCCAATGCCAATGTACAAGAATTATTAAAACGCTTACCGGGTATTCAAGTGAATGGTAAAGGCGAAATTGTAGCACAAGGCCAAAAGGTGGAACGTATTTTAGTAGATGGAGAAGAGTTTTTTAGCGATGATCCGGCAGTGGTGGCTCAAAACTTACGTGCCGATGCAGTTGATAAATTACAGGTATTCGATAAAAAAAGTGATCAGGCTGCATTCACTGGTATTGACGATGGCGAAAAATCTCGTACCATTAACGTAGAACTAAAAGAAAGTGCTAAAAAAGGATACTTTGGTAAGTTAGAGGGTAGTACAGATTTTGATCAATATTACCGTGCTAAACTGTTGTTTAATGCTTTTAAAGCAAAACGTAAAATTGCTGGCTACGTTACCACCGATAATACACAATTCCAAAGCCTTAATTGGAACGAACGAGAAAAGTACAGTACCGATGATGGTAGTATGTACATGTATAGCAACGGCGATGAATGGAGCAGCGGTCAGGGCCTACCACAAGCCATCAATGCCGGATTAATGTTTGGGAACAAATGGAATAAAGATAAAAACAACATCAATCTTAATTATCAGTTAAACGATCAGCGTGTAAGTGGTTTTAGAACTAACACTACACAAACAATTTTGCCCGATACTAGCTTTGTTAATACATCTCGTACAGTATTTAATAGCAATAGACAACGTAATCGTGTATTTGGTACTTATGAATACACTATTGATTCTACAAGTTCACTCAAAGCAACTGCTAAATCTAACTTTCAACGTAGCGATGCTTTCCAACGCATGATTGGCGAGAGTATTAGTGAAGAAGGTAGCCGTATCAATACTAGTGATCGCATTACCCGAGGAAAAGATGAAAACAATCTTTGGGATGCGAACATCTTTTACCGTAAGCGATTTAAAAAAGCTGGTAGAACAATGAGTGTTAATATAGATCTTACAGGAAATAATACCAGCTATAATGGCTACTTAGAAGCTAACAATATATTCTTTGATAAAACTGGTAATCAAGTATTGAGTAATGTAATAGATCAGAATAAAACAAGTAGATCTACCCAAACAACACTTACTACAAAAGCTACTTACACTGAACCATTGTGGAAGCAGACTTTTCTAGAGTTGAATTATAGTGTTGCTATTAACCGAAACGATGCTGAACGTAACACCTATGAACGTTCTGTACCTGGTGGTAAATACGACCGCTTAATAGATTCATTAAGTAATCACTTCATTTTCAATACCATGAATAATAGTGGTGGTGTTAACTTTCGTTATACTGGCAAAAAGGTTACCGCTTCACTTGGTTCGCAAATAGGGCGTACAACATTTGATCAAGAAGATCTACGTTTAAAAACTACGCGTAGTATTTTCTTCAACAACTTTTTACCGCAAGCAAGTATCGAATGGCGTATAAAAAAGCAACGTCGCTTTAATTTAAGTTATCGCGGTAGCAACACCAACCCAACCCTTGCTCAAATACAGCCTTTGATAGATAACAGCGACCCTTTGAATATTACCATTGGCAACCCCAATTTAAAACAAGCATTCAACCATAATTTCAACTTAAACTTTAGCGATTATAAAGTACTGCGTAGCCGAAACATCTACATATCGGCTTATGCCAACTTCACCGATAACGCCATTACAAACGCCAATACCATTGATACGCTTGGCCGAAGAGTTAATCAAACCGTTAATGTGAATGGTAATTACAATATTGGAGGTTATTTTTCGTACGGGTTCGATGTTGCGCCTTCCATTAACTTAAATATTAGCTATAACCCCAGTATTAACCGGTTTGTGAACATTATTAATCAGCAACAAAACATCACAGATAATCAAGCTCACAGCTTTGAAATTTATAGTGGCTATTGGGGTGATAAGTGGATTAATTACTGGATGAATATGAGTGCCACTTACAATATTAGTAAGAGTAGTATTAACAATAACACAACCACACGTTATTGGAGCTATAGTATGAATCCGAACGCTACCATGAAGCTTACCAAAAAATGGATACTTACAATTGATGCAACAATAGATTTGTACCAGCGTACCGAGGTATTTGCCAATCAGCGAAATATCTTTTACGTAAGTTCTAATATTAAACGATTATTAGGTAAGAAAGATCAGCTTGAATTAACGTTTGGTGTGAACGATATTTTTAATCAATATCTAGGTTTTCGCAGAAACATAAATACCAACTTTATCAGTGAAAATACATGGCAAACTGTTCGCCGTTATGCCTTACTAACAGTTGGTTATAACTTTAATAAAAGTGGTGCACAAAAATAAATAGGTATGAAAAATTTTATATTTGTAATAGCCTTCCTTACGGTAAATATTGTTGCAGTTGCACAAGCTACTTTCTTACAATCGGGTAGGGTAGTGTACGAACGCCGCTTTAATCAACACAGTCTCCTAGAAATGTGGGATGGCGATGAAGATGGCGAAGATGAAAATGTTTGGAAGAAAGAGATGCAAAAAAACTTTCCACGTTTTGTTACTACACAATACGAACTCATTTTTACGCCCGAAAAAACAATGTATCGTGCCTTAGAAGATGCAACACCACAAAAGTATATGTGGGATACCAAGCCATCTGAAAACGATATTGCCATACAAGAGCCTACAAAAGGCACCCTTAGCATACAGCGAGATGTGTTTGAAAAAACTTATTTATTACAAGATAGTATCCGTCATTTAAAATGGCGTATTACCGATGAAACTAGAACCATCGCAGGTTTTGAATGCAGAAAGGCAGTTACCAAAATATGCGATAGCGTAGTAGTAGTTGCTTTTTATTGCGATGAAATACCCGTAAGCAGCGGCCCTGAAACTATGGGGCAATTACCTGGCCTCATTCTCGGTTTGGCAGTACCTCGCTTACACACTACATGGTTTGCAACAAGTGTACAACTACAGCCATTAGCCCAAGCTACTGCCGCTGTGCAAGTAAAACAAAAAGGCAGCAAGGTTACTTGGGTCAAGCTGCAAGCAGATTTGAAAAAGGCTATCAGCGATTGGGGTAAAGCAGGAAATATTACAATGTGGCGCTTACTGTTGTAGCTTTTTTGAGTACAACATTGCCCACAGCACAAGAAAGGCAGTGTTTGTTATTACAATATTGTTGTTGAAGTTGCAACAAACCTTGCGACATCATAGCATTATTTGCTACCACACCGTATTGTTTATACTGTTTAGTAACATGATTTACCTCTGCTGGTAATTGTTGCAACCAATCAATTGCTTGTTGTTGTTTTTGTTCTTGTTGATGGTATTTGCCGTACGAAAAAAGTAAGGGCACCACCACATTAATACAAATGCTATTTAATAGTTGTTCGCCAGTAGTTTTAGGTTGTAACTTGCGATTAGGTGTATCATTGAAACGATAACGTTGATGCCAATATTCAGGTGCTGTTATTGTGAATAATCCTTTAACCTCATGTACATTTTCTGCTGCAAGTATTTTCGAAAACAAATGTTGCTGTTCTAATACCAATGTGGCTAACTGAGCCATTCGAATGGTTGGAAATTGGTGTGGACGCATGCGTAAATAAGCAGGTGTATAATGCTGCGAGGTTGCAATACGATATGCTTTTAATCCGAATGAGTATTGTTGAATAAGATGCTTGGTGTAAGCATCGTTATTCATAGATGCATCAGGTAGCAACTGTGCAGTACCAAAACACAGTGC
>DMPB01000128.1:39856-41308 GCA_003456175.1 Chitinophagaceae bacterium
ACCAAAACACAGTGCCATTAAAACATCTGGCTGATGCTTACATTTTGCAAGTGTAGTAATAGGTAACTGTGCTGCAGTACTGGCAAATAAATCGCCATTCACAGTGCCTCCATAATACCTTGCTGTAAGCTCCCATAATACTTGTTCCCAATGTTGCTGTGTTGCCGATAAGCGGTGACTAATGGCGTTAAATTTTGCCGTAAGGCGTTCTACAGCTAAGCGTTCTAACCATGCTTGCCAACCTAAATTACTTAAAGCTGGTAATGCCCAACTACAACTAATGGTTTGCTGATGTAACATAAGTTGCCGATACTGCGCCAGTAAATGTTGGCTCACAAAATCGCACAATGCCAGTGTTGGTAGATGGGTGCCTTGCGGTAAATGAATTGCTACATCGGCATGCCAAACTACATGCAGCACAACATTGCGATAGTGCTCATTAGCTGTATGATGATGTGCATACCAATCACTCGCTTTCACATGCAGCTCTATATTGCCAATTAGGGTAGTGCCTTCTATTTGTATGGTGGCGTTGGTGAAGTCAGGACCTTCATGCGTGTTTTTTAATCCCGGTTGTATCACACGTAAGGCTTCTCCTTCAGTTGTGTATAGTTGATTGCTATAATAGCGATGTTGCCAAATGAAAGCTAGCAGATTTTCATGTATCATATGCTTATATACGTGGTATTAAAAACGCATATAAATATATTTATTTTTGAAAAACTAGCTGAGGCTTACATCTAAAAACATCATAATTAGAAATCCTGCAATAAATCCTAATGCTGCAACATCGGTAAACTTATCTTGCTGTGTTTCTGGAATTACTTCTTCTACTACTACGAAAATCATTGCACCTGCAGCAAAAGCCAATGCAAATGGTAAAAAGCTTTGCATGAACATTACTGCCACAGCGCCAATAACGGCAAAAATAGGTTCCACAATAGCCGATAAAGAACCGTACACAAAGCTTCTTCTGCGGCTTAATCCAAGTCGGCGTAATGGCATACTAACTGCAAAACCTTCTGGAAAATCTTGTAAACCAATACCAATAGCTAATGCAATAGCACTTGCCATAGTTGCATCGCCAACACCTTGTGCTGCAGCTCCAAATACTACACCTACTGCTAGCCCTTCTGGTATGTTATGTAGTGTAATAGCAAGCACCAATAAAGTTGTGCGCTGCCAACTAGTACTAATACCCTCAGCCTGATTTGTTTGAAAGTTTAAATGAAGATGCGGCGTAACCTTATCAAGACCAAATACAAATAATGCTCCCAACGCAAAGCCAACCACAGCTGGCATCCATGGCATTGTAGGAAAGCTTGTTTCACTCATTTCAATACTTGGCTTTAGCAAGCTAAAAAAGCTTGCAGCAAGCATAATACCGCCACTTAAACCAAGCATTGTATCCATAATGCTGCGGCTAACATTTCTAAATAAAAATACCAAGCT
>DMPB01000052.1:0-599 GCA_003456175.1 Chitinophagaceae bacterium
TCTAATATCTACTCCTTGCCACTCTAGTAAGTCGTAAGCAAAAAAAGTAATAGGTGCTTCTTGCAGTTGTTTTTTGGTAATTGTTTTACGCCCAATGCGTGTTTGCATTACTGCAAATGGCAAAGGCTTACCCGCAATAGCCGGAATAATTTCGCCATCTATAACAGTACCATTAGGCAGCAAAGCTTGCAATGCTTGATACTCAGGAAATTTATCGGTCATAAGTTCTTCGCCACGACTCCACACATATAGTTGTTGATTTCTTTGAATAATTTGTCCACGAATACCATCCCATTTCCACTCGGCTTGCCATGCATTTGGTTCACCAAGATTGGCAGGGGCTTCTTCTAAAGGATAGGCTAAATAAAATGGATACGGTTTGCTATCATCAAACTGAGTTGCATTGGGCTGGAGCAATGTTTCAAATGCAGTAGTGGCCGGATTCCAACCACCACTGATACAATGTGCAATAACAGCAGCATCTAACGCTATGGTTTTTGCTAGTGCGTTAACAATTGTTTTTTGACTTACGCCAATTCTAAAACCACCAGACATAAGTTTATTAAATACAAAACGCTCGTTCGTATTTAAAGCCTTCC
>DMPB01000052.1:834-4121 GCA_003456175.1 Chitinophagaceae bacterium
ATTTAAAGCCTTCCAGTTAGTGATAATGAAGGTTTTTTTCTCGGTTTCGTCTGCCGATTGCAAAGCTTGCATTTGTAGCATAAAAGCACTTAACGAAGTACAGGTAGGTGTACCAATAGGAGGCGGTAATAGCAAGGCAATAGTTTCGCCCAAATCGCCTACGGTATGATAGCTTTCTTCAAACAACCATAATGGCAGTGCTGTAATTTCTGTACACCACAACTGTAACGTAGTACTACTTACCAAGCGTTTCGGGCGCCTACCACTAAACAAAGCAATAACCCAAACTTTATCGGCATTGGCAGCCGCAGCAAAATAACTAGTTAATGCATGCAGCTTCTCATTGGTTTTAGTACTACTACCCAACAAGTGTACGAGATTACAAAAAGCTGCAAAAGGAGTCATGTACGTATTAAAATATATGGATTAAAAATATTATTATGTAGTTTCATCTGTATTGGCTGTGGTAGCTTCCTCACTTCCATATTGTGTTACAACTTCTGCACTCCAGATACCTTGCTCATTAAGGTATCTACTAAAAGCAGCCTGAAAGCCATGTGTTACAAAAACTTTTGAGGCACCCGTAGCTTTTACTGCTTGCAACAACGAAGGCCAATCGCAATGATCACTCATAGCAAAACCTTTATCGGCATTACGTCGGCGAATATTACCTCGTACCTGCATCCAGCCACTGCACACCCCTGTTTCGTAAGGTGCAAAACGCTTCATCCACGGTGTACCATCGGCACTTGGTGGTGCTATTACAACAGCTCCTTTCAATGCTTCTTTAGGTGTTTGGGCTGTAACTCTATCAACTTGCATGTTACGTCCGAAATAGTTGGGCAGCCCTTGGCACAATGCTTCGTGCATGGCCCATATAGCACCATGCATCCAAACTTTTACCCGTAAGGGCTCTAATGCTTTTAAAACACGCTGTGCCTTGCCAAGGCTATAGGCAACCAATATGCTGCTTATTTGCTGTGCTTGGTTTTGTATTACCCAATTTTGAATATCGCTAAACAATACATGCTGCGGTTGCCATTGATAAATGGGTAATCCGAACGTACTTTCAGTGATAAAATTATCACAAGCTATAGGCTCCCAAGCGCCACTAATCCCATCGTTTTCAGTTTTATAATCGCCTGTGAATACCCACGTTTCGCCTTTATAACACAACCTAATTTGACTACTTCCGATAACATGCCCCGCGGGAAAATACGTAACCTCAACACCATTAATATGCAATGGCTCACCCCAAGCAATGCCTTGATATTGCAGGCTTCCAAGCCTTGCTTTTAAAATGGGAATACTATCGTGATGTGCCAAATAAAATCGGCTACCCCAACGTGCATGATCGCTGTGAGCATGTGTTATTAATGCACGCTCAACACCACGCCATGGATCGATATAAAAATTGCCTTGCGGACAATACAAACCAGTATCTGTAAACTCTATAAGTGCCAAAATAGATGTTTTACTTACGTAAATGATTACTGTGAAGCAGCTGTATTTTTCTTTGCTTTGGCTCGGCAGGCATCACTGCAATATTTAATTTCATCCCAATTTTTCTCCCATTTTTTGCGCCACGTGAATGGCCGCTTACATACTATGCAATCTTTGGTTGGCAGATAACTTTTATTGCCTTTAAAATCTGCTTTTGCCATCCTAGCTTTTTGTACATAACAATAAAGCAACCTTAAAGGTTGCTTTACAATCATCATAACTTACCAGATGGTTACTTTACCTTCAAAACGTTTGAGATAGTATAGTTTTTTATTCTCCAAAAAATCGGGAGCATAACTATCATCAGCAGTGAATGCAGGCTGAATATTAAATTCACTAATTACTTTTTGTCTGGTATTAATTTGCTGTAATAATTGATCACTACCATGCTTCACTAAGAGTCGAGCAAAATAAAGAGTACTCTCGTACCCTCTCAAGTACATATCTGATGGACGACCACCATATTTATTACGATAAGCAGCTTGTACATTATTAGCAATGCTAGTTTTCGCGGGGTTGAATGGTGTGGTATATACAACTTCAATGTTATTAAAGCTATTACCTTCAAAAGCATTTACAGTAGCCCATGTTGGCATGCCTAATAAAGTAGTTTTGTACACTTTAGCTGCTGCAATATGTTTTGCCAACTGCACGCCAAATTGTTCATTGATACTGCCACAAAGAATAATGTTTTGCTTAGTTGAATCTAAATGCAACAACACATCATCTGCTGTAAAATTATCTGCAAGATTGATTAATTTAATTCTCAATATATTATTAGCATTCAGCAGTTTTAATTGTTGCTTTATTTTATCTTCTAAAGCACCTTGTTTAGAAAAAACAACAATACTAGATTTTGAATACTGCTTTGATAATAGTTGAAACTGAGCATCGATATGCGTACGCAAACTACTATTCAACATAATATAAAAAGGATTCATACTCAAACCTGCATCGTTCGGGTATGTAGCCGATACTACAGGAATATTGTTGTTGAAAGCATAACTTGCTAAAGCTTGTTGCTCTTGTACATTGGTTACAGCAGCAATTACTAACTGAATTTTTTCATACCCAATATTTCCGATGATTTGCCCGATCGATTGTTCTGCTTTTTTTGTATCATAAATCTGAACTTCTAATGGTAATTTTTGCTTATTCATAGTATCAATAGCGGCCATAACACCATGATAAAAATCGAGCCCATTCATGATATATCTTGGCATACTTGTAGCACCCAGTTTATAGGTATATCCTACAAAGGCACTATCAATGTATAGCGGCGCAAATACCGCAATTTTATAACGCTTAGCTGCTACAGTATCTTTAGCAACTTGAGCGTTAACATTTACCGTAAGGAAACAAATAACCCATACATACAATAGGTATCGCATAATTAAAAAAGCTTCGTACAAATGTAACCTAGTAAGGTTAATGCACGAAGCTTACACTATTTTTAATAATGTACTGATTAAAAACCACCAGGGCCACCTTCGCCTCGGCGTTCTCTTAAACGCTCCATTTGCTCGGCTTCCATTTGTTCTAGTTTAGCAATTTGCTCGGCTGTTAATCCTGCTTTTAGTAAGCGTTGCTTACGTGCATCGCGTAATTTATCGATCGCTTCTTTTTTAGCAGCGGGGGCTTGTTCGCTTCGCATTAATCGCATCATTTGCGGACGCATATCTTTATTGGCAGCCAATATACTATCGGCTTGTACAGCAGTAACACCAAGTTGCTTTTGAAAACGCTCTTTTTGCATTTGATCACGTTGTTCAGGGTTACGCATG
>DMPB01000052.1:4358-6580 GCA_003456175.1 Chitinophagaceae bacterium
GTATACCACCGCCACCGCCACGACCTTCGAAGGCTTGTGCATTTGACGCAAGTGCTACAAAGCAGCATAACGCTAATAAAAACTGTTTCATTGAATTATTATTGAAAGTGATTGTAATAAGATTATGACCTTACAGCGATAAAATAGTTTAAGGCTAACGAACAACAGGAGCCGCACCAGCATGATGCTTACCACCACGGTGCTTTTGTTGTTGTCGTAACGCTTTAGCTTTTGCTCTTTGCTCAGGTGTAAGTAATGCATCTACCTTTTGTTGCTGCTCTTGCTTTAACGCCTTCAGTTTAGTTTCTTTTTCGCTAGCCGATAGTTGCTCGTTACTTACAATAGCAGTACGCTGTGTTCTACCATTTTGGTGAATCGCTTTCATTTGTTCACGCTGCGATTCGGTAAGTTGTAACTGCTGTGCAAAATGCTTACGATGGGCAGTTTTAGGCTTACAAGCTCCTTTAGACTGTGCCTGTACAAACAAGGTAGTTGCAAGCATAACACTTGCTAATAATAACATCTTTTTCATAACATAATTTTTTTAGGTAAAAGTTGTACGTAGTAGATGAAGCTTTCAAAACATCGTTTAAACTACCACTCATAAAAAAATGCAAAAGCGTTTGTAACATTCATTTTACTTTATCGTACCATACTAAAAACAACAACTATGCAACGTATCTTAACCACGTTAGTAGTAATGTTAGCGGTATGTACCACGGCCGTTGCTAACGTTATTCAACAACAAGAACGAACCCTTGAGGCTTTTAACAGCATTGCCAGTTATGGCTCGTTTCAAATTACAATTACGTTCGGCAATGAACATAGTGTATCGTTAAGTGGTAAACCAGAAGATCTTGCCGATGTTGAAACTGTTGTGAAAAACAACACACTTGCCATTCGCTTCAAAAACATTACAAAAAAAGGTGGGCATGGTAAGGTAGCAGTACAACTTAGTATGGCTACTTTAAAAAATGTTGCCTTGTATGGTAGCGGATACATTAAAGCAGGTGCCGTTAGCAGCAGTAAAGAACTGAACATTGGTATTTACGGAAGCGGACTAGTTCAATTAGATAACCTTGCGGTAAATGAAGTAAATGTTTCTATAGCTGGCAGCGGCGATGCTTCGTTACAAGGTGCGGCCGAAGAACTGAATGTTCAAATCAGTGGCAGTGGTAAGTTAGATGCTAAACTATTGGCTTCTAGCGAAGTAAATATTGCTATGAATGGTAGCGGTAATGCAACCGTTCAAGCTAACAAAGAACTCAACGCATCCATCAATGGCAGCGGCAAGGTTCGTTATACGGGAACAACTACAAGTGTGAATGTTTCAGGAAGTAAGAAGGCACAAGTTGTACGTATCTAAATCGGGTTCACTTCTCATGTATAGGTTAAAGGCATTTCCTTTCTAGGAAGTGCCATTTTATTTGGTAGCTATTTTACTTTCAGTAGCAATATTTACAGCCATACCTTCTGTTGGCCATGAGAAGTTAGGTGCATTAATAATAGCAGAACTATTCAGATACCATTGATTCGGGAAATAAGCGAAATAACAAGTACCACCTTTAATCGTTTCAATAATTTCGTATACCTCGCCAGCAGGCACAGCCGGGCAGCCATAGCTACGCCCCATCATAGTACCACGCATAGCACGTTCAGCATTTACATAATAGCTACCATGCATTACAATAGCTCTGTTCCGCACCTGATCGTTAATACCTCTTTCTAAGCCATTAAAACGTAAGCTGTATCCGTTACTTCCAAAATAAGTGTCATCGGTAATCATGAAACCAAGACTACTCTTGTGAGAACTATTCATGTTACTAAAGCTAGAGGTATAAATACCACCAGAATTTTTTCCATGTGCTACATAAGTATGGAAGAGTAACGTACCTGTGTTTAAATCAAGTACGTACAATCTTTTCTTCGAACTAGGTTGGCTATAATCACAAACAGTAATGATACCAGGCTTTTTCACTTGCCGCTGCGACAACAAATGCAAATAGCCCTTGTATGCAGTAAAAAAAACACTTCTGTCTAACCCGTAGGCCGAAAGATGCATTTGGTTATAAATACTATCTACCAACTTAGCTACCGCTGGTGGGGCATTGTAGGCGCCACTTAACAAAGTGGGCATTTTCTTTCCCGGATTTTTATCGTTGCTAATCCGGTTTGTGTGCGGCGTTTTAAACGAGAGTAAACCTATAACCCCCAACACCATC
>DMPB01000052.1:6801-12897 GCA_003456175.1 Chitinophagaceae bacterium
ACACCATCCATTGCTTCAAATACATGGTTATCAAGTTTGCAATGCAAAAATGAAGTTTCCTTACGGTAAATGCGATTAAAATTCGACTAATCTAGCACCTTAATAGACATTAAAACAAATCAGCGAGGTTTTTAGGCTCGCTGACGTGTCATCAAAAAGGTAAGGTAATCGAAAACTGTAAGAAACTATTCTAATACAATTTGTTTCGTAGCATACTTAGCATCGTTAGCTTTTAAGGTTACAAAAGCTGTGATTTTACCAAAACCACTTGTACCCATATCTACATTTAGTAAATTATTACCACGCAATAAGTTGTATACTTTACTGTAAAGTACTTTACCGTTAATACCAACTACTTGTAGTGTAACTTCTCTATCTGCCTCAGCATCTACTGCAACACTAAATCGACCAATCGTTGGGTTAGGCATTACTTTAATATCCTTGCTACTTAAACTTCTATCGCTGATAATTTTCTCTTTTGTAAATGAGATATCGCCAATCTGTAAAGCCACTCTTCTGCGCTGGTTTCCAGTATTGATGATAGCTGTAAATGTTACATTCACAACATCATTCGCCTTCAAGAAATCTTTTGAAGCATCGGAGATAAAGTCTTCAAAACTAATTTTATACGTTTTACTGCTAGTATCAACTTTTAATGTGTAACGGTATTGATCTTTATAACGCGTAATACCATCTTTAATTAAGCGAACCTCAATAGCTGATACACCTGAAGCCTTGGCGGTTAGTTTTAGTGTTTTGTATTCGCTAATATCCATCGGACCAGAACCCGGCTTTAAAAACTTAAATAGCGTGATGTAATCGCTACTATTAATTTCAACATCTGCCGTACGGTACAATGGCATTTCATTATCAGGATACACTCTTGTTGGGTTGTTTCTCACTTTATAATTGAGAATAGAAGTGTATGTTCTGTCTACATCCATACCCCAACCACCATCAGTTAGGTACACCATATCATGACGTACGCCATTTACATATAGCGCACCATCATACTCATAGCCGTCTTTCGTATCAATTTCTGCCAAATAGTATTTACCCATATTTCTAGTAACAGGTATCGTCATTTGGTGCAGGTTATCCGTTTCGTTATTGGCATAATCAAAACGCAATTCCATGTTAGCAGCATTACCTAAGTTATTTTGAATGTATACCAACAACTTATCTTTTACACGCTGCCCCATGGTAACAAAAGCTTGTGGCAATGTTAAAGTATTAAGTTGCTGCACAGGGCGTACAGCTTGGAATCGGCCAATAATATCCTTAGCTAACAATACCGTATGATGTGGTAGAGAAGCCCAAACCTGAAAGTTGTACATGGTATCTTCACGCTCGAATTCGCTAATAAGCCAGTTGGTTTGTAGTGCAAAAGCATTGCGTCCGGCTTTTTTACTCATTACGAATGCAATAGCGTATTCGATAGCACCATCGGGTTGACGTAACGTGAAACGAACAAAGTTAAAACCATTAATACGGATGCTGTCGCGGCTTAAAAGTTGAGCACCTCTGAATCGGTCGCAAATACTCTTCGTATGGCTGTATGCACGGCCACGTGTTTCAATACCTAGTACAGTAGCTCTTGGCTTACCTGTTTTAATGAAATCAGTACTGTACACATCTACCGCTGCGGTTAAGCCCACTAAGTCTGTTGGCGTAACGTTAACAGCAGAAAAACCAGTTTCTACTAGCGCATTGGTATTAGGGAAGTAATATCCGATGGTATTAACGTTATTAGTACGTTGTGCCACATCTTTCACCTTGCTGTTTGCAATGGCATTTACATAATCAAAGCGGCGTGTTCCCTGCTTAATGCGGTTGAAATCTCTTTTTATGACCTTATCACCCATTCTTTCACTTTCTAAACCACCATTGTTGCCACCACCTGGGGTACCTGAAGTATCAATAGAACCTGGTATGCCCGTTGTATCTACAGCCGAGAAAGGATTTACCGTAAGGTAAAATATCAAATCATTGAAATCGTTATCGCAATCGGCACTATCACGTCTGCGATCTTCAAAACCAATTACTAAGCGGCTGGTAAGGGTATCTAAGATTTGTACGTTATGACGCTTGAGGTTCGGATCTGATTCTGGGTTATAAGCTGGTGTTGAATACAAAATCCAACGACCTAAATCTACACCTGAACCATTCCAACCATCGGCAATAAGCACCCAACCAATGCTAGTACCGGCAGGGAAATTACCTAAGAAAACCTTGTCGCCAGGGTTCAAACCACCACCAAAGCCATTATTAGAGGCGTTGGGGAAGATAATTTTCACATTACTGTGTGCTGGTGCTGTTAATGGCGGATTATTGGTAGGATAAGTATAGTAGCCAAGTACGTTTCTGAAGCTAGCACCCTCACTCACATAAGTTACCCAAACATCGGCCGCTTGTAATAAATGTAAGTCACTTGGAGAATTGGCCAAATACTCTGGCTTAGTTAGCGGAACGCTAATATATTCAGGTAATGAGTTGGCAATTCTGTCTACAAAATCTTGTGTAACAACATCGGGCGTAACCAAATAATTTGGCTTACCACCACCATCGAAGGTGCCCATGTATTGGAATTGTGCCATTGCATTAGATGCTGCAACAGCTACCAAGGTTGTTAGCAATAAACGGTAAAATTTCATCATAAGGGTATGTTTACGGATATGCACTGTTGATTTTACCGATAATGTGCAAAATTTATGCACATCATTTTAGGATTCCACAACTAGGCATACATTACAAAGTTAGTAAACATTCTTACAACCCGAAAAAAACTTGAAGAGAGTACACCAAACCCTATTTTCGGTTCAAGAAAAGTACGCTCAACCATATTAACGTTATCAGCATGAAGGCAGAATTAGCGAGCCAACTGCGTTTGTATAAGCCCCAAATCAAATTTCTTGCACTACTTGTAGGCATTTATTGGGTGCTCGACTATGGTACTTTTTTTTGGATTGGGCTTGCAGCACCTGGCGGTAAAACCTACAGTGCTTTTGTAGAAAAACACCTCAACTATATTGCGTGGTTACGTAGCGGACTACTTTATCTTTCTAGTGTATGGGCATCGCTTTTTCAATTAGAGCATACAACTACACTATATAGCTTACTTTTAAAAAACCACACGCAGGTGAATGTTGGTTACAGCTGTATTGGCATTGGTATGTATGCCCTCATCATCGCAGTTGGTATTAGCTTCCCCGATAAATCGCTTAAAAGCAGATTGGCATTTATAGCCGGCATGCTATTGTTTGTGTATGTACTCAACAGCTGGCGTATTTTTTTAATTGCCCGCTTCTGGGACGATCACGTACGTTTTACCTTCAACCTCGATCATCACGATGTATTCAACTACGTTTGCTACGTTATTATTGGTATTGCCTTTTACGCCTGGCAACGTCCATCGGCTTATGTAAGTACCGCACATGGCACAGTATAAATCCATTTCAATAGCAGATGCCTTGGTTATGCAACAAAAGGGCATCCCTCTGATAGATGTGCGAACACCAGCAGAATATTTGCATGCCCATGTTCCCCTTGCGGTAAATGTACCCATTTTCAGCAACGAGCAAAGAGCACACATTGGTACGTTGTATAAAAAAACGAGTCGGCAGGCAGCAGTAGAGGCAGGCTTACAATATTTTGCTCCTAATATGCTTTCGTTATTGGCTACAATCAAGTCAATAACACCAATGGATTCACCGGTGATAGTGTACTGTTGGCGGGGCGGCCTACGCAGTGGCACCATGGCTTGGCTGTTACATCTTTATGGTTACGAAGTATATCAGTTAACTGGAGGTTACAAAGCATTTCGCAACTGGGTATTAGCGCAACAACATTTACCGCAAGGTAATTTTAATGTACTTGCAGGCAATACAGGAAGTGGCAAAACGACTTTATTACAAACATTAGCACAATCTTTTGATCAGCCGGTGCTTGATTTAGAGCAGCTAGCCAACCATCGCGGCAGCAGTTTCGGGCAGTTAGGTATGCCGCCACAACCAAGTCAAGAGCAATTTGAAAATTTACTGGCATTTCATATACACAAACTACAAGTGCAGTACCCCAACCAGCCCATTTGGGTGGAAGATGAAAATCAACGTGTAGGTAATGTATTTATACCGTTAGCATGGTACCAATATTTGCATCAGCAACCCACGTTTGTATTGCAAGTAGCCAAAGAACAACGGCTTCAAAACATCGTTCAAGATTATGGCATTTTTGAAGCCACCGCACTTATAGATGGCGTTATGCGTATTGAAAAACGCTTAGGTGGTATGCTCGCAAAAACCATTGTAACCCACCTGATAAACCGCAACTATACCGAAGCTTTCGATTTGTTGTTAGACTATTACGACCGCTATTACGAGAAAGATTTACACAAACATGTTCGTCCGCAAATACCTGTAACCATTACTAACGATAACCTTACGGTAAATGCCATACAATTACTAGCACAAGCCACTGCATACTATGGAAACAACCAACAACAATAACCCAACATTAACAGCTTTTGCAAAGAGCAGCGGTTGCGGCTGTAAAATTGCTCCTGCTGCCTTACAAGACATCTTACAATCGCAACAACAGTTACCTACTGAAAAGTTATTGGTGGGCAACCATACCAACGACGATGCCGCTGTATACGACTTAGGCAACGGCACCGCACTTATTGCTACTACTGATTTTTTTACGCCCATTGTGAACGATGCTTACACCTTCGGTCGTATTGCAGCTGCTAATGCTATTAGCGATGTGTACGCCATGGGAGGCACACCCACACTAGCACTAGCTATACTTGGTTGGCCCTTAGAAAAGCTCCCGGCCAGTGTTGCCAATCAGGTAATGGAAGGTGCAAGATACACTTGTAAGCAAGCAGGCATTCCACTTGCAGGTGGCCATAGTATTGAAAGTGCAGAACCTTTTTTTGGTCTAAGTGTGAACGGATTAGTTGCCACCCAACACATTACCACCAATAGCAATGCACAACCTGGCGATGTGTTATACCTCACCAAACCACTTGGTTCGGGAATTTTAGCTGCAGCACTGAAGCGTAATCAGATTCATGAATCGCAATACGAAACTTTAATATCATTAACAACAGCCCTTAATCATCAGGGTATATGGATAGCGCAGCAGCAAGGTGTGCATGCCATGACAGACGTAACAGGTTTTGGCTTATTGGGACATATAAAAGAAATGGCTACATCTAACAATTTGGCAGTAACCTTGAGCTACCAGCAAATACCTATTGCAGCTGATGTTATAACATTGGTAAATGCACGTATTGTTCCCGATGCTGTATATAAAAATTGGGGTGCATATGGTAGCGATGTTCAAATGTTAAGCGACGTTCCTACGATGGAAGCATTTAACATATTATCTGACCCTCAAACCAATGGTGGACTATTAATAGCTGTAGCTGCCAATGATGCAGCTACATTTGAAGCAGCATATGTAGCACAGTTTCAACAATCTATCTTTAAAATTGGGGCGTTTACCAATGCCGTTGTAGAGCAAAAAATAATAACGGTACAATCGTAGTTACGCTTGCACCGTTATTTGCCGTAAGGCTATGTTAATATTGGATTTGCTGTTATTGTATTACTGCAATTTGTACCGTAACACTCGTAGCACTAAAGCTACTTGTACCCGCATTTACCAAACGAATACGTACAGTTCCATTGGTACTAACTCTTGCGTTGGCAACTACAACATCATTCACATCGGCATCGATGGTTACATGAACCACAGCACCAGTAATTGCATTCGTTACCGGTACATCTATAGTTGTACCAACATTTGCCGCAAGGCTTGGTATATTAATGTTTGCAGTATGTTTAATGAGGGCATTAATGGCTGTACCAGCAGCACCCAACTTAACATTACCACCTACATCTAAACGAGCTTGCGGGTTTGTAGTACCTACCCCAACATTCACGTTACCAATAGCGTTGTTTTTGCCGGCTACACTACCTAACACCAAACAGCTATCACACTCTGCCAAGGCATGATGACCAATGGCACTTGCATTAACAGCATTTACGGTACTTACATTCGCTGAATCGCCAACTATGGTTACGGCTGTAT
>DMPB01000052.1:13148-27722 GCA_003456175.1 Chitinophagaceae bacterium
GCTCTGCTACCAATAATGGTGTTATTATTGCCCGATGTATCGGCAATAGCAGCCAAGTTACCAACATAAGTATTATAATTGCCCGTTTTTGCATTCACACCGGCCTGTATACCCAAGAAGGTGTTCCAGCTACCAGTAGTGTTATTTAAGCCTGTTTGTAACCCCACGAAAGTGTTTCGAAAACCTTGTGTATTGCTGAAGCCCGCCTGATAGCCTACAAAAGAATTAAGTATACCACCTAAGTTATTACGACCCGCCTGATAACCTATAAATAAGGCATTACCAATTGTAGTATCGTTAGCCCCAGCCTGAAAACCAATCATAATACTATTATTGCCACGGCGCTGCGATGTTGCAATGTTATTACCAATATACACGTTGCGATAACCAGAATCTTGCACATTAGCAACCGACTGACCAATGATTACGTTACTAGCTCCTGCTTTCATTAGAGTAGCAGTGTTGGCTCCTATTAAGGTATTCCAATTGCCAGTCCATGTAGGCGCACTGTAATTCCCAATAAAAACATTAGATAATCCGCCAGTACTGTTCGCAGCAACGCCTCTTCCAATAGCAATAACATTTTTAAGTCCTGTTGCATTACCAGCAGCATATTCACCTAAAAAAGTGTTACTAGAATCGGCATTTCTAGCACCAGCGCCGCGGCCAAGCATTACATTATAGCTACCTGTACCAGTTTGAAAACCGCTGAAAGTACCCACATAAGTATTTGATTCACCAGTAGATTGGTTGGCAGTAGCATCACCAATATATACGTTACCATTACCAGTAGTATTACCATACCCTGCACCAATACCTAAAAAGGTATTGCTTTGTCCGGTAGTATTACTTTCGCCAGCTGCATTACCCAAGAAAGTATTATAGCTACCAGTGGTTGTAAGTCGGCCGGCATTGTTGCCCACAAAGGTGTTCATCACAGCTGTGTTTGCCGTATAGCCAGCATTAGCACCAACATATATGTTCGCATAGCCAGTAGTATTACCCCAACCAGCATTGTTACCAGCGAATACATTATCGTAACCTGTGGTATTAGATTGCCCTGTTACGTGCCCTAAAAAAGTATTGCCGTTACCTCTATTATTTAAACCTGTGTAGGCACCTAAAAAGGTATTGAAGCTTGTGGTAGCTCCACTACTACCAGCATTAGCACCTACGTAAGTATTACTAATACCTGTGGTATTGGCATTACCAGCGCTATTGCCTAAAAAAACGAGCCCCGTACCCGTTGTATTAGAAAAGCCGGAATAAGCTCCCATAAAAACGTTATTGCTACCACTTGTATTAAGCTCGCCGGCACCTCTTCCCATAAACACGTTTGAACGACCCAACGTATTAGCTACACCTGCATTAGCACCAAAAAAACTATTATCGTGGCCGCGGGTTGCTTGCCCGCTATTGAAACCAAAAAATGAATTACCCAAAGCTGTATCAGCCATATTCGCACCTGCAAATGTTCCCAAGGTTACATTACCCCCAAAAGTGCTGTTCCAAATACTATCTGAGCGAAGTACGTTACGGCCATATAGCAATAGTCGGCCATCGGCATTAATATTACCACGAACATCTAATTTAAAGCCACTTCTAGGAGCACCGCCAATACCAACATTATCTTGCCCCACAGCATCAAAAGCAGTTACCATAGCAAGTAGCACGAATGCACTAACGGAACATTTCGAAATAGAATTCAACATAGCAGGTTGTTTTAATACCTTACGGTAAATGAATCAACAAATTTCACGATACCAATGCGGCTAATAAATACCCATTTAAGGGTATTTTTCACAATAAAAAAGGATTTTTACTAGTGCAGCTTTACTTTACTTTGCCCTTTTAGCATTTGCATGAGACATAATTTCAACTCCGGACCATCCATTCTTCCAGCATCGGTACTTGCCGAGGCAAGTGCTGCCATTTATAATTTCAATAACACAGGACTATCTATTTTAGAAATTGGCCACCGAACAAGCTGGTTTCAAGAAGTAGTCGCCGAAGTACAAGCCACCGTTAAGCAATTAATGCAATTGAGCGACGATTATGAAGTACTCCTACTGCATGGCGGTGCAACTACACAATTCATGCAAGTGCCCATGAACCTACTTAACGCTAATGACACTGCTGCTTATTGCGACAATGGTATATGGGGCAATAAAGCCATTAAAGAAGCTAAAGTTTGGGGTAATGTTAATGTAGTGGCCAGCAGTGCCGATCAAAAGCACAGCTATATTCAAAAACAGTTTACCATACCAAACGATGCCTGTTACCTGCATTACACTTCTAATAACACAGTAGAAGGAACACAATGGCATCAGCCACCTACTAGCCACGTACCTCTTGTTGCAGACATGAGTAGCGATATTTTTTGTAGGCCATGGGCATTCAACCAACACAGCCTGATATATGCTGGTGCACAAAAAAATATTGGTGCTGCAGGTGTTACGTTAGTAGTTGTGAAAAAATCAATACTAGGTACCCTTGAAAGAACCATACCTGCCATTATGGATTATCGTAACCATATAGAAGCAGGCAGTTTGCTCAACACACCACCAGTATTTGCAGTATATGTGATGCTACTAACACTCCGTTGGATTGTTGCCGAAGGCGGATTAACCGTCATGGAAACTAGAGCTAAAGAACGTGCTGCATACTTGTATCAATTACTCGATGAACTAAGCATTTTCACCCCAACAGTAGTAACCGAAGACCGCAGCTTAATGAATGCCGTTTTCACATTACCCAATGCATCGCTAGAAAAAACATTTTTAGAACTTTGTAAGCAACACGGTATGATTGGTATTAAAGGCCATCGCAGTGTTGGTGGCTTACGTGTAAGTATGTACAACGCCATGCCCATGCAAAGTGTACAAGCACTAGGAGATTTAATGATTGCGTTTAATAAATCACATCAATAAAAAACAAATAGACATATGGCTCAGATTGCTCCATTTAAAGCATTACGCCCTCAAGCACCATTTGCCAAGCAAGTAGCGAGTCGTCCATACGATGTACTCAATAGCAGCGAAGCAAGAGTAGAAGCCCAAGGCAATCCAAACAGTTTTTTGCATGTAACTAAAAGTGAAATTAGCCTACCAGAAGGTATTGATATTCATACTACACCAGTGTATGAAGCAGCCAAACAAAACCTAGAAGCATTCATTAAAAGAGAGGTATTATTCCGTGAAAGCAAACCTTGCTATTACATCTACCAACTTATTATGAATGGCCGTAGCCAAACAGGCTTAGTATGTGGAAGTAGTGTTACCGATTACGAAAACAATATCATCAAAAAACACGAATTCACACGCCCTGAAAAAGAACAAGACCGTATCAATCATATTGCAACCACCAAAGCACAAACAGGCAATGTTTTTTTAGCTTACAGAGCTTTAACCACCATTGATACCATTATTGAACATTGGAAGCAACATAAAACAGCAGTATACGATTTTGTGGCCGACGATAACATTCAACACACCATTTGGGTAGTAAATGATGACGCAGTTATTGCACAAATAACCGATGCATTTGCAACACAAGTACCTTACACATACATTGCCGATGGCCACCACCGTGCAGCAAGCGCAGCAAAAGTGAAAAACGCATTAGGCAACCAAGCTGCGGCAGGTGCAAATTATTTTCTTACTACATTGTTCCCCAGCAATCAGTTGTACATTATGGATTATAACCGTGTGGTGAAAGACCTCAACGGCCATACTCCAGCAACCATCTTAGAAGCCCTCGCAACTCATTTTACCGTAAGGGAAGCCAGCGAAGCTGTTAAACCCAACAACTTACACGAGTTTGGCATGTATTTAGCTAACAAATGGTATCGCCTTACGGCAAATGAAGGAAGCTATAGCAACGACCCCATCGGCGTGTTAGATGTAACCATTTTACAAGAAAAAATTCTAACACCTATTTTAGGCGTTGGCGACCCTCGTACTGATAAGCGTATCGATTTTGTAGGCGGCATCAGAGGCTTAGGCGAATTAGAAAAAAGAGTGAACAGCGGCGATATGGCAATTGCATTTAGCCTATATCCAGTGAGCATAGAACAGCTTTTTGATATTGCCGATAGCGGCAATGTAATGCCACCTAAAAGCACTTGGTTCGAACCTAAATTACGTGACGGACTATTAACACACTTGATTGATTAATATGATGCGTTTTTTACTACTCTTTGGGTTGCAAATAATGTGTATTGCATCGGTAAGTAATGCACAAGCATACGATACTGTTTTGTATCAAAAAGCCAACAACTTTTTAATGCAAGGCGATTACGATAATGCATTGATGCTATTCAAAAAACTTGCAACCACAACACCAGCCAATTATGAAGTTGTAAAAACGTATGTGTACGCCTCTCAACTAAGAAGCGATTTCACTACTGCATTACAGTACGGCGAGCCATTGCTAAAATCTGCCCAAGCCGATGATCAGTTATATCAAATTATGGCTGCGGTATACAGTAGCATTGGTGAAAATAAAAAAGTAGAAAAAACGTACAAAGAAGGCATTCAGCGCTTTCCTAATAGCGGAAAGCTATATGCTGAATTGGGCGAATGGTATGCTAGCCAAAAGAAAGAAAATGTTGCTATTGCTACTTGGGAGCAAGGTATTGCGTTTGCACCCCAAGAAGCAAATAACTACTATTATGCTACCAAGTACTATGCAACATTCAATCAACCGTTTTGGGTTATTATCTACGGCGAAGTATTTGCAAATATTGATAAGCTAAGTAATAGAAATACCGAAGTACGTAAGCTCATCATCGATGCGTATAAACAGTTGCTAAGCGAACCCAAGTTATTACAAGCTGCAGCAGCACAAAGCAGCTTTGCACAAGCACAACTTACAACCTTTTGGGAACAGCGAAGCCGCTTTAATGAAGGCATTACACCTGAAGTTATTGCACAAGTACGTGAACTGCTGCTAGCCGATTGGCAACGAAACCAATATAACAACAAAACACCTTGGCACATCATTAATTGGTGGGTTACATTACAACAACAATCGTACTTAGCAGCTTATAATAAATGGTTGCTAGGCGCTTACGGTAGTTATGAAAAATGGCAGCAACAATACCCAACAGAAGCCAATAACTTTTGGAAATGGATGCGAAGTAATATTTACAAAGTACCACCAGCACAATACTACCACAAATAATACTAAAGGGTTGCAATGCAACCCTTTAGTATTAATAACAGTTAGGTGATCAAAAGTGCCCAAGTGTAACTTCGTTGCTACGCTCAGTTCAACAGTTACAACCACTATCGTCAAAAAAACTAAAAAAATTATTTTTCAAAACTAAAAATATTAGTATTTTGCCGCTAAATCAATTAGCGTATGAGCTACGCAGGTAAAAATTTTAAGTATTTACGCAAGCTTCGTGGTTGGACCCAAGAAGAATTTGCCATTAAACTCAACATCAAACGTAGCCTTGTAGGTGCGTATGAAGAAGAGCGTGCCGAGCCCCGCCTCGAGGTGCTAGAACAGTTAAGCAGTCTTTTCAAACTAAGTCTTGATACACTCTTACTGCAAGACTTAGCTGCAGAAAATACTGGTAGTAGCTACCTCGAAAAGCGCCGTATGCTTAAAAATACTGGCGAAGCACAACTTATTCAATTTGTTCCTGTAAAGGCAGCTGCTGGCTATCTCACGGGCTACGCCGATCCGGAATTTATTGATGAATTGAACACTTTTACGCTACCTATGCTAGCGCCTGGCCAATACAGAGCTTTTGAAATTGTTGGCGATAGTATGCTACCAACCCCAAGCGGCAGTGTTATTGTAGGTGAAAAAGTAGACGGATTAGAAGACGTTAAAAACAACTATGCCTACATTGTAGTAAGCCGCTCCGAAGGCATTGTGTATAAGCGAGTACAGCGCAATAACAAACAAAAAGCTAAAGTTACTTTAGTAAGCGACAATCCTATTTATGAGCCTTACCAAGTGAATTCTGAAGACATATTAGAGCTTTGGCAGGCACAAATGGTGATCTCTAAAGCAGCAGCTCAACCACGTTGGGATATGAATCAACTTGGGAGTTTGGTTAGCAACTTACAAGAGCAAGTAACTACGCTTAAAAAGAAGTTGAATTAAATTTTCCATCGAGCCATGATGGAAGGGATGGGTTAGTAATAAATGCGAGTTAGGCTGTCTTAATTTTTAAGACAGCCTATTTTTTAGTAAATAGTTATGTAATAGTATTTCTATTCATTATGTTACGACAGTAATTAATTATACAATATCACTGCTTAGTTTTGAAAGTCTCCCATCGCTTATACCATTCATCGCTAGCTACATCTGTAGCATGTAAATATTTAGCGATTACTTGTACATCGTTACTGCTAACATTTACTTTAGGCATCAATCCAAAATTTCGAATTGCACCTGGCATTAGCGCTATGGTATCGTTTGGTGCAGCTACAAAATGTGTAATGCTTTTTACAAAACCGTCAAGCGTAGTATCCTGCTCTAAATAGTGTTCTCTCACTTTAAACATAGGAGGTGCCAGCCTTTTATGTACCGTCAAATCTGGGTTATGGCATGTGAAACAGTTGGTTTGCAACAAGCCGAAAACTTCTGTTTCCTTGATTGTGATAGTATCGGAACTTTGACTACGGTATTGCTTTGGTGGTTGGAATACGATTTTAGATACTCCTACTACAGTCAATAGTAAAAATGCAACAACTATAGATAATTTAGGTAAATACATGTTGATTCTGCTTTAGCGACTATAAAAGTGCAAAAGACAAAATTCATTTAGCGTGACTAACATCATGCCTAAAGTACGATATGTAACAGTTAATGTATCCATCGAAAAACCGGATATCGCATGTGTACCGGCTCATACCAAGGGCTTTGCTGATACACAAAATAAAGCTGTGCACTTGCATCTTTAGCAAAAGCAGCATCTTCTCTTTTTTTAGCTTCTAAAGCAGCTTTTACAGTTGGATTATCTTGTAAAAATTGCGCTGCCACATCTTCCCATCTATAATCGCTGTAGCCTTCTTTTTGTTGTAAAATGGCATCAAAAAAATTCCAGCTAAAAAAGCTATCATCACCTAAAGGCTCTAAAGTTTCTACTACATAACGGTCGGTCCATTTACCGCAAGGTATTACCCAATCTCCCTTACGAAATTGCATTTCTAGTTGTTTTGTAACCAACTTGATATTCGTATTTCGATGATGCTTTTCATACGGTCTACTACTACTCTGATACTGCTGAATGTAATAAGCTGCTACCGAAATAACAGTATCGTTCGTTAACCGATACATGGCTACACCATTGGCTTGTAGCCTTTCTACAACCTGATGCCAACCTTGCGGTAAAAGATATGCCTTGGGCTTTGTAACCAATACATTCGGCTGATAATAATTATTAAAAAGCACTTCTTTTTCATACGTCTTATCGTGATTATACTTAATACGTTTCATACCCGTTACCTCACTTAAAACGGTATCAACAGTATACCCCTTGAATGTAATGGTTTGATGTTTTGAGGTATCTAATTTCCATGTTAATGGATACACTTGTTGTTGCGCTATTTGCTGCCGCTGTTGTGCTACTATATGCACTATTTCACTTGCTTTTGTACTAGCTACCCGAATAATACTGAGCATAAAATCGTACGTACTTTGTACACGTTGTGAGTAAGGCTTTAACATATGCGTTTCAGGCGTGAAGCCAATTGTACCAAACAACGTTGCATAACCGCAGCTGTAACGAGGTGCATCATAAAAAGCTGGCCAGCCTTTTTGAGGTAGTGCTGTTTCAAAATTCACATAAGGTATAATAGGCCAACCAAGCAATTTCATTTGCTCATATAAAGCAGGTTCAAAATTTTCGTGTAAGTACTTTCCAGCTACACCACCCAACTTACTGTGTTGTGTTGATAACAAAGTGAAGGTATGTTGATAATCGGCACCATCGCTTACATGATTATCGATAAACACATGTGGCTTTAACGTATGAAAAATACGTGCAAAGGCAAATGCATCTTTACTATCCATTTTAATGAAATCGCGGTTTAAATCTAGGTTTTGAGCATTACCTCTGAAACCATATGAAACGGGCCCGTTTTGATTTACACGACTAAAACTACCTCTGTTCAATGCACCTCCAATATTGTATATGGGTATAATAGCAAGTACCATATTGTTAGGCAATATCACTTTCCCAATTGCTATGTTTCTAGCCAAAAGCATACTTGCATCAATACCATCGGGCTCGCCGGGGTGTATTCCGTTGTTCACCAACACTACTAATTTACCCGTAAGGGCAAGCTTTTTTATGTCTATCATTTGGTTGCTCAAAAGCACTACGTGCAAGGGTTCGCCAGCATCGGTTGTATCGAATCGATGTAGTTGCACCTTGGCACTTTGCTTCGCTAATTGTTGGTAGAATCGTATGCATTGCTCGTAAGTTGCCGTTGCCTTACCATCGGATGTTTCAAAAACAGTGGTGAGATTTTGTGCCCAAGTAAGATTTATTAAAAAAAGTTGGAGTACTGTTAATAGTTTTTTCATTACTTTAAATCGTTTTTGTAAACACTACAAAGTAATGGAAAACGTATACCGAATACTCATTGCTGAAGATGAACCTAAACTCAGCCAAATTATTCAGGAAGAACTTACCCGCAAAGGTTACCAAGCCGATGTAGCATACGATGGTGCTGTAGCAGAAAAAATGTTCGCACAGCACAGTTATCATTTGGTGCTATTGGATATTAATCTTCCTTATAAAAACGGACTTGCACTTTGCAAAGAGTTTCGGGAAAAAAACAGTCAGATACCTATTATTATGCTCACTGCACTTGGAGAAATTCAAGATAAGGTAGATGCTTTCAACCTTGGTGCCGACGATTATATTGTAAAGCCTTTTCACTTCGATGAATTGTTAGCTCGTATTCGTGTGTTTTTAAAACGGGCCGATAACCATAGCGAAATCAAGGAAAAAATTGTAGTTGCCGACCTTGAAATAGACATGGAAAATAAAACCGTTACAAGAGCTGGAAAAAATATTAACCTTACGGCAAAAGAATTCGCACTCTTGGTATTACTTAGTCATAACAAAGGCAAGGTGATTAGCAAGCAAGATATTCTAGAAAAAGTATGGGATTTAAGCTTCGATACCGGCACCAACACCATTGAAGTATATATCAGTTTCTTACGCAATAAAATTGACAAGCCATTTGAACAAAAACTCATTCACACCAAACCAGGCTTTGGTTATTATGTGAGAGAAACGCCTTTGATGTAATGAATGCCAAATTAAGGTTCACCCTTTTATTTTCTGCTTTAGTTTCAATCGTAGTGGTACTTAGTGGCACTACGATTTACTTTTTATATGCCCAAACAAGAAAGCAAGTATTCAACGATAGACTAACAGCACAAGCTGTTAAAGTACATCGTCTATATCGTTCTTACATTGCTAATCCGAAAGAAACAACAGGACTGATTAGCGATGACAATATGTTTGATTTGCAAGTAGTTGTGTTTAACAGTAATCTCGATAATGTTAAGCTCATTACCAATCAAAAAAGTTCAATCAGATTCAATCAATCGCTACTCTTTGATATTCAAAAGAAAAAGCAAGTTTCATTCGCCGATGGTATCCATGAATGTGTTGGCATAAGCTTCAGTGATCCGAACTGTATTGTACTCATTGGTGCATTTGATAAGTATGGCTTAACCAAGCAAGAGCAACTGAAAAATATTATCATTCTAGCGATCGCAGCAGGTATTCTTTCTACCGCCGTCATTGCATTTATTTTTATTGGTCAGGTAACCAAGCCGCTCAATAAATTCAATAGTCAAATGGAGCGTATTTCAGAAAGTAATTTGAATGAACGCATGCCATTGGCTAATTACGATACCGATTTAAACAGAACAGCACAAGCTTTTAATGCCATGCTTGATCGCTTACAGCAAGCTTTTGAATTTCAAAAGAGTTTTGTGCATCATGCAAGCCACGAATTACGTACACCATTAGCTAGCATGTTATCGCATACTGAAGCAGCACTCAGTAGAGATGATTTAACTTTAGAAGAAGCAAAGAAAGTATTGGTAAGCCTTAAAGAAGATCAACAAGAAATGATTGATCTCACCAACAGCCTACTCTTACTGTCTCAATATGCCAAGCTAACTTATAGTACCGATTGGCCCCTTATACGCATTGATGAAATTTTGTATGAGTTAATCACCGCTATTAAACGAGCATTTACGCAAGTGAATATTGCTTTAGAATTTGCGCAAGTACCCGACGATGAAATGATGTTAAGCTTGCACGGTAACGATGCGCTATTACGTTCAGCTTTTCGAAACCTCATTAAAAATGCATATCAGTATAGTACCAACCAACGTATTGTAGTTACCATAGATGCCGATGCACAGTACTTTAAAATACATATCGATAATCAAGGACAGCATGTGGCAGCAGCCGATCAAGAACGTTTATTCATTCCTTTCTTTAGAGGTCAAAATGCGCAACGCAAAAAAGGATTTGGCCTCGGTTTAAGTATTGTAAAACGCATTGTTGAACTACATCAAGGAACCATTAATTACACTGCACTCTCAGAAAACATCAATCGCTTTACAGTACAGTTCAAACGAATTAGTTAATACTTTACAGTAAAATAGAAACACATGCGTTATTTCATCATCTTATTAATAACACTTACGTGTAAATGTATTGCCTTTGCACAAGAAGCTACACCTAACTACGGTCAGGTAATTCGCCATGCACAATTTGCTTCAAAGTTTGTAAAACCTCGAAACATAGATGTATGGCTACCTGTAGGTTACAACCCACAAAAAAAATATGCAGTGTTATACATGCACGATGGTCAGAACTTATTCGATACAACCATCACTTTTAATCATCAAGAGTGGGGTGTTGATGAGGCTTTATTCCAATTACAAGTTTCCAAAAAAATCAAAGATTGTATTGTAGTTGGTATTTGGAATACCCCACTTAGACGGCAAGAATATTACCCCAAAAAAGCATTTGATATGGTGCCCGATATTTGGAAAGATAGCTTGCGTAAAGATTTAGGTAACCTTCAAGCTACACCCTTAAGCGACGATTATTTAAAATTTATTGTAACAGAACTAAAACCATTCATAGATCATACTTACCCAACACTTAGCGATAAACGCAACACTTATATTGCAGGTAGTAGCATGGGCGGTTTAATATCGATGTATGCCATGTGCGAATACCCTCAAGTATTTGGTGGTGCCGCCTGCTTATCAACACATTGGACAGGCTCAGTATTCAGAAACGAACCTGCTATTGCGAAAGGCTTTATGCTATATCTAGAAAAGTATCTCCCCAAACCTAACCAGCATATTTGGTATTTTGATTATGGAACTGCAACGCTTGATGCATGGTATGAGCCATATCAATTACAAGCCAATGAAATATTTAAAAAGAACGGTTATAATAACAAACACTATCGCTGGCGTAAGTTTGAAGGTGCAGCACATAACGAAATTGCATGGCAAGCACGATTACCAGAAATACTTGCCTACCTTTTAGCGAAATAAAAAAGAGGGAGCCAAATTGGCTCCCTCTTTTTAAATAGCATCGCTATTATTCTTTAATGTCAACACTATTGAAGAACAAATCTTTATCTTTCAAATCTTTACTATTACCACTCATATACACTAAAGTAATACCGTTGGCTTTATAGAAAATAGTTTTTGAATAGCCTGTTACAGTTTTACCATCATCGGTAGTTGATTTAGATGTGAACTCGTAAAAAGTGTACTTATCTTTATACTTACCATACTTTTCATCGATAATTTCATTCTTACCATTACTAGAAAAACCAGACTTGAACTGTGTTTTAAACATATCTGTATCAACCATTGATTGCAGCGTGGCTTCATCTAAACCAAAGTTGCCAAAATTGATATTCATTGCTGTAAATGCTGCACTATCTTTCGTTTTAGCAATGTACACCTCTTGTTGCTCATTGCCTTGCTTTTCAAAACCAGCGGGCAGCTTAACACTTATTTCAGGCGAAAGTGCTACCGTTTTCCATTCGTCGGCTACAAAAGCTACAGCACTTAACATAACGGCTACCAATGGTAACCACATAAACTTTTTCATGTAACGTAATTTGAAGTAAATGTAACAAAGCACCTTCAATTTACCGTAAGGTTACAGTAGCTTTCTATATATAAAATATCGAACTTCGTAATCTAGCTGCTCGTTGAGTTACTACCTTACATTTCCTTAAAACATTCGTATGAAGCAAATAGCAAAGAAAATAGGTGTCGTATTAGTTTTGGCGTTGATTGTAATTCAGTTTTTCAGACCTGAAAAAAATATTACTACCCAACCAGCTACCACTCATATCAGCAAGTTATATACTGTACCTGCCGATGTTGAACAGATTTTAGTAAATGCTTGTTACGATTGCCATAGCAATAACACGGTATATCCTTGGTATAGCAACATACAGCCCGTTGCTTGGTGGCTCGCAGATCATGTTGAAGATGGAAAAAAACACCTCAACTTCGATACTTACACCACCTACAACTTACGTAGACAGTATCATAAAATGGAAGAAGTAGTAGAGCAGGTAGAGGCCAACGAAATGCCTATGAAAAGCTATAAGCTAGCTCATAGCAATGCCCGCTTAACCGATGCTCAAAAACAACTATTAATCAACTGGGCTAACAGTGTGATGAATACCATGAAAGCACAGTATCCAATCGATAGTTTAGTGAAAAAACGCTAACACACAAAAGCCGATACTATTGAATGTATCGGCTTTTTATTTTATACCTTACGGTAAATGAACAACCAATAAAAATTACTCCCATTCAATGGTAGCAGGAGGCTTGCTACTAATATCGTACACCACGCGATTAATACCACGTACGTTATTAATGATATCATTGCTCACCTTAGCCAAAAAATCGTATGGCAGGTGCGCCCAATCGGCTGTCATACCATCAACGCTTGTTACGGCACGTAAGGCAACCGTGTATTCATAAGTACGTTCATCGCCCATTACACCTACGCTTTTTACAGGTAATAGAATTGTACCTGCTTGCCATACCTTATCGTACAACTGATGCTCTTTTAAAGCATTGATATACACCGCATCGGCAGCTTGCAACAAGGCTACTTTTTCGGGCGTAATATCGCCCAAAATACGAATGGCTAACCCTGGCCCTGGGAACGGGTGACGTTGAATCATATCTGCCGGAATGCCAAGTTCTAAGCCTACTCTACGTACTTCATCTTTAAATAAAAAGCGAAGCGGTTCTACCAAATCAAGCTTCATGGTCGCTGGCAAGCCACCAACGTTATGATGACTTTTAATCGTTACCGAGGGGCCATGCACACTCACACTTTCAATTACATCCGGATAAATAGTACCCTGACCTAAAAACTTAGCTGCAGTAATTTTTGAAGCTTCTTGCTGAAACACATCAATAAACAACTTACCAATAATCTTACGCTTGGTTTCGGGGTCGCTTACACCGGCAAGTTCTTTATAGAATAAATCTTTCGCATCAACACCAGTAACATTCAGATCCAGTTGTTTATATGTATTCAGTACTTGTTCAAATTCTTGCTTACGCAATACACCATTATCAACAAAAATGCCGTGTAATCGCTTACCAATTGCCTTGCTAATTAATGTAGCCGCCACAGTGCTATCAACGCCACCACTCAAAGCCATAATTACATGAGCATCGGGTCCAATTTGCTGCTGTAATGCAGCAACGGTTTCGTGCACAAAACTTGCCGGCGTAAAGCTTTGATCACAACCACACACTTTAACCAAAAAATTCCAAAGCATGTGCTTACCTTCTGTACTGTGGTATACCTCTGGGTGAAACTGTAAGCCATACAAAGGCTTGGTACTAGCATCGGCTACTTTTCTAAATGCAGCAACAGGTATGCTTTCGGTATTAGCAAGTATTTCAAAACCTTGCGGTAAATGCTTGATGCTATCGCTATGGCTCATCCATACCTGACTGCCTTCAGTAATTCCTTGTAACAATACATCGTCGGAATGTTGCAAATGCAAGTGAGCTCTGCCATATTCACGTTTATTACTTTTATCTACATGGCCGCCCATTACTTTAGCTGTAAGTTGCGCCCCATAGCACACCCCTAAAACGGGTACGTGTTGCACCAAGCGGGCAACATCTACCGTTGGGGCATTATCATCGTTCACACTGCAAGGGCTACCGCTTAGAATAACGCCTTTGATATCTGCAGAGAGCTCAAAGTATTTACCGTAAGGTAATATTTCACAATACACATTGGCTTCACGTACGGCACGTGCAATCAATTGTGTATACTGGCTACCAAAATCGAGGATGATAATTTTATGTGTCATTGTTAATTCAAATGAAGGCTTTGCGAAGATGGATGCGAAGGTAAGGTATCGCTTATTGGTTTTCGGAGCTGATAAGTGGTTTTCATTTTAAATACAAGCGTAGTAATTTGCTGCTCTAAACCCAACAATATGCGAACATTACTAAAACTAATTGTTATAGCCTGCTTACCCATACTTATCA
>DMPB01000052.1:27952-28223 GCA_003456175.1 Chitinophagaceae bacterium
GCTTACCCATACTTATCACTAGTTGCGATCGGGTAAGAGGTAATAAAAAAGTAACGATAGAACAACGCAGCATTGCCGCCGCAGAGAAACTCAATGTGAACGGTTCTATGGATGTAATTATTACTCAAGGCGATTCGCCCAGCTTAAGTGTAGAAGCTGAAGAAAACCTACAGCAATACATTATTACAGAAGTTCGAAACAACACATTAGATATCCGCTTTAAAAATGGCACTAGCGTAAGAGCATACAAACCCATTCGTATTAAAGTAAC
>DMPB01000052.1:28624-28908 GCA_003456175.1 Chitinophagaceae bacterium
GATGTATTTGTAGAAGGCGAAACGCAACAAGTTAACATTCACCTATCTGGCAGTGGCGATGTAAATACCGAAAAACTCATGGCCGAAAATGCTAAAGTAAGCCTTGTTGGCAGTGGCGATATCAAAGTATTTGCCGATGTTGAACTTAAGGCCGATGTAAGTGGTAGTGGCGATGTTCGCTACAAAGGAAATGCCGCTGTAAATTCTAATGTTCATGGTAGCGGCTCTGTAAGAAAAATAAACTAGCAATACGCCAACGCAGATACATTTACGTAAGTGTATCA
>DMPB01000052.1:29138-29356 GCA_003456175.1 Chitinophagaceae bacterium
ATACATTTACGTAAGTGTATCATCAATCATCATAAAGGGCTGCTCTACGAGCAGCCCTTTATGATTGTTCTAATAATACCTTGCGGTAAATATTACTTCATTTTGAAACTTTCCAAAAACTTGGTGTTGAAGTTACCACTGCGGAAATCTTCGTTCTGCATGAGTTGCAAATGGAATGGAATCGTTGTTTTAACACCTTCAATCACATATTCGCTTAA
>DMPB01000052.1:29561-29938 GCA_003456175.1 Chitinophagaceae bacterium
CCTTCAATCACATATTCGCTTAAGGCTCTGTACATGGTATCAATGGCCTCTTCACGTGTACGAGCTACTGTAATTAACTTGCCAATCATACTATCGTAGTAAGGCGGTATTACATAACCAGCATACACATGACTATCTACACGAACACCATGGCCACCTGGCGTGTGTAATACGGTAATCTTACCCGGACTAGGTCTAAAATCGTTGTAAGGATCTTCGGCATTAATACGGCACTCAATGGCGTACATTTGAGGTTCATAGTTCTGACCACTGATACGCTCACCCATTGCAATTTTAATCTGTTCCTTAATTAAGTCGAAGTTAATTACCTCTTCAGTAACGCAATGCTCTACTTGAATACGGGTATTCATTTCCAT
>DMPB01000052.1:30193-30561 GCA_003456175.1 Chitinophagaceae bacterium
AAGTAGAAATTGCGATGCTTATCTACTAGAAACTCAATGGTACCAACACTTTCGTAATTAATAGCTTTGGCTGCTTTAATAGCAGCATCACCCATGGCCTTACGCAATTCAGGTGTCATAAACGGCGATGGCGACTCTTCTACCAACTTTTGGTGACGACGTTGAATTGAACAATCACGTTCACTCAAATGGCACACATTACCATATTGGTCGCCGGCAACTTGTATTTCAATATGGCGAGGTTCTTCAACAAACTTCTCCATATAAATACCATCATTTTTAAAGGCCGCAGCAGCTTCGGCTTTTGCTGTATTGTAGGCACGCTCTAATTCTTCCTCGCTCCATACTACACGCATACCTTTACCACC
>DMPB01000084.1:0-884 GCA_003456175.1 Chitinophagaceae bacterium
CAAATACCAAAAGTGCTGATAAAAAAGCCCCATTTGTGTTGTAGGTTTCTAGCACTAGTGAGGCCACTCCAAATACCTAGTACAATGCTAGTTAGCTTTTGCCGTAAGGCAGTTATACCATGTTTTTTAACAAGCCATATACCGCCAATTGTAAGTGCCAATAACACGATTATGGTAACTAGTAGCTTCGTTGCAGATGATGATTGCTGCGCTACATTGCTTGATTTATCGAGTAGCTCTTGTATGTAGGTAATTACAATATCGTATTGGAAAACAAGTGCAAGTACAAACACAATACCAAGACATACCACATCGAATGCCCTTTCGGCTACAATGGTACCTACCAACTTATCGGTAGGTATTTTTTCGTAACGAGTAAGTATGGTGCACTTTAGCACCTCGCCAAGGCGGGGTACTGCTAGGTTAGCTAAATAACCAATCATTACTGCAAAAAATGCATTTCTAAGGGTTGGCTTATAGCCTAAAGGAGCTATTAAAATTTGCCAGCGCCAAGCACGTAATACATGGCTGCCACTAAGCACAAAAAAAACTGGAATAGCTAACCAATAATTGGCTTCGGCAAGTGCTTTGGTAAATTCGGGCCACTTATCGTTGGGTATTTGTCGAACACTCCACAGCACCAGAAAAATGCCGATGGCTAGAAAAAAAGCATATTGTAAGAAGCTTTTGAGTTTTTTCGGCATGCCTATGGTATTGCTAGCAGTTTAAAGATGGCGTTATAAGCGATTACCTTCTTTCGGGAAAACCACCCAAGGCTTAAAGGTTTTAGCCGCTTCAAAATTCATTTGAGCGTACGAAATAATAATTACAACATCGCCAACAGCACCACGGCGGGCAGCCGGACCATTCAAACAAACGGTGCC
>DMPB01000084.1:1110-3104 GCA_003456175.1 Chitinophagaceae bacterium
ACCATTCAAACAAACGGTGCCACTACCTCGCTTGCCTTTAATGATGTACGTTTCAAGGCGTTCGCCGTTGTTAACGTTCACTACCTGAATTTTTTCGTGCTCAATAAAGTTGGCGGCATCCATTAAATCCTCATCGAGGGTGAGGCTGCCTACATAATTCAAATTCGCTTCCGTAATAACGGCACGATGAATTTTTGATTTTAATACTTCTATTTGCATGGCGGCGGCAAAAGTAAGTTTGTTTTTTCGGATTCGGTGTGGCCAATCTTTTACCGTAAGGTATAAAACACCTTGTTTTTTCGTTTGTAGCAACTGTTAGGGTACTTACGTAAATACATTTGCAATATGTTACAACCTTGGTATACAGCTACATTTATTGCTATTGAAGCGGTGAATTTGCATGTGAAACGCTTTTGGCTTCAGGTAGATGGTATTGAAGCTTTTGATTTTGTGCCTGGGCAATTTGTAACACTCGACCTCCCCATTAGTGAAAAGCGCAATCAACGTTGGCGTAGCTATAGCATTGCGAGTGTACCCAACGGTACTAATATAATTGAGTTGGTAATTGTACAGCTGCCCGAGGGTAAGGGTACGAACTACCTTTTTAATGAGGTGCAAATGGGTATGCAAGTGCAACTGCGTGGACCTTTAGGTGGTTTTGTGTTACCTAAAGATTTAAGTGTTCCGCACTATTTTATTTGTACTGGTACCGGTGTGGCTCCTTTTAGAAGTATGCTGCAACATATTTATCAACAACAATTGCCACATAGCGATTTGCATTTGGTTTTTGGTTGTCGTACTGAAAATGATATGCTTTACCGAGCCGAGTTTGAGGCGTTGCAGCAGCAAATGCCACGCTTTCATTACCATGTAGCATTGTCAAGGGCAGCGGTAGCGGGTTGCACACAAGGTTATGTACATGAAGTTTATGAGCCGATTGTTGCTGCTAAGCCTGAAGCTCAGTTTTATTTATGTGGCTGGCAAAAAATGATTGACGATGCAGTTGCACGGCTGATACAAATAGGTTATACCAAAAAAGAAATTCACTACGAGTTATACGGTTAGTAATTCTGTATTAAACCATTCGTATAAATTGTTTAGCGTGAGTTGCTGTTTTTCAGTAGCACTAACATCGCGTACGATACTACCTTCAGACATGTGTATGAGCCTATTGCCATATGTGATAGCATCTTTCAACTGGTGTGTAATAAGTATGGCTGTAAGTTGATGTGTAGTAATTAACTGTTGTGCTGTTTGCATTACTATCGAGGCACTTTTAGGGTCGAGTGCGGCCGTGGGTTCATCTAGTAGTAGCACTTTGGCATCGTCTATTACACTCATTAATAACGTAAGTGCTTGCCGCTGACCGCCACTTAAAGTGCCCATAGGTTGTTCAATTTTATTCTCTAAACCCATATTAAGGGTTGCAATACGGTCTTTCACCATTTGCCGAAAGGCACTATTAATACCTAGTCGCAAGGTTTTGGGCTGCGTACGTAAGGCTGCAAGTCTGAAATTATCGATAATACTAAGCGATGGCGCCGTACCACTCAAAGGATTCTGAAATACCCTTGCCACCCACCGGCTACGTTGGTGTTCAGGCAGTTTGGTAACATCGGTATCGCCAAACTTAATGGTACCACTCGTGGTAATTGTGGTGCCTGCAATAGCGTTGAGTAAGGTGCTTTTGCCGCAACCATTGGGGCCTACAATGCATATAAAATCGTTACTCGCAATATTTATCGTTACACCACGTAATGCTTGAACTTCGTTGGCTTCGCCAGCGTTATATGTTTTCGTTAATTGTTGTATGTGGATATTCATGATATACGAACGGTTTTACCGAAAGGTTATCATTAGCGACCTTTGCGGCGAATTTCTGAAACCTTAAACAACACTTGTGATTAAATTTAGAACATATCAACTGCCACAAAGTTGGCTGATAGCAATAATCGTTTTTATAGTAGGTAATTACCTTACGGTAAATGCTTACG
>DMPB01000084.1:3339-3748 GCA_003456175.1 Chitinophagaceae bacterium
CGGTAAATGCTTACGCACAAGATAAATTCACTGTAAATGGATATGTGAAAGATAGCCTAAGCGGTGAAACTTTGATAGGCGCCAACCTCACTATTGCGGGTGAGAGTACGGGTACGCAAACTAACCAATTTGGTTTTTTTAGTATTACGCTTAAAAAGGGCAACTATGAGTTGCTGGTGAATTACGTAGGTTATGGGAGCAGATTAGTATCCATTAATCCTACAACTACCAAACTAGAAATTTTATTGGTGCCTGCCAATGCTACTACTGAAAATGTGGTAGTTACTACTCGTAAGCGTGAAAGCAATATTAAAGCGGCACAAATGGGTAAGGTTGAGTTGGGTATTGATCGTATTAAAGAAGTGCCCGTAATTTTTGGTGAGGTTGATATTCTTAAAGCGCTGCAGCT
>DMPB01000070.1:0-1060 GCA_003456175.1 Chitinophagaceae bacterium
TCCATTGGTAATGGGGTTCGGATACACCGTTACAGCTGCATTACCCTTAATGTCGCTGTATGGTTGTGTTGCAGGTGCCGCACTTTCAAAAGCAAGATAACCACTAGCTAAATCACTAGCATTAAGTATGCCGTTACCGTTGCCATCAACAGGTGTGGCTTGCAATGTGCCAAGATGTACCTTAAAGTAGTTTTTAGTATCTACACTGCTACTTACGAGTACTTGTCCGTCGGCGGTAACAGCTGCGCCATTAATGGTGTAGGTATCTGGCAAGCCTTTAACACTGCCCACATGTTCGGCCACCAAACTGCGGATGTTGATTTTAAAAATATGTCCCCTAACGGTAAATAAATATAAGTTACCAAAAGCATCGCCAACCATATCGCCTCCCCAACTGGTACAAGCGTTATGAATAGAAATGCCTTTATTGTTCTTGCTATCTGTTAGAGCACCTAGGTTGTTGATGGTAACTTTGGTACCGCTTGTAAATTGAACCAAGTGATTACCATCGTTGGTAAGTGCATAGCCATTACCATCGGCAGCAAAGGTCATACGAGTAATGTTATTTGCCTCTCCTACACCTTGGCTAGTTGGTTTAATAGTTCCGTTGGTAACATACACCATCGTATTGCTATTGCTTAAGTCGAAATAGCGTAAGTCGTTACCATGCAATGGGGTGAAGTATAAACGGTTGGTGTTTTTATCGTATGCAGTGGCCGCTATTATTTCAGTTGGGTTAAATGCTGCAACTGGCTGCTTGCTTTGTGCTTCTAACCGTTTGATGTTGCTATTTGGGTGATAAATTTGAGCTTCGCTGGCAAGCGATTGTTCTTGTAATTGAACTGCTACATTCCATTGTGTACTGCCAGGCGTATTGCCTGTAATGGCATAAATAGGAGCAGATTTTTGTGCATAAGCAGCGGTTGCAACGAATGCAAATGAGAGTAACATTGTACGCTTCATAAGCTGTGGTTTTTGTTGCTCTAATATAAGTTTTTTTTACAACCTCATTTTTTATTTTTTATGAAACGTGTTGACATTTGCCGTAAGGCATAAAAAA
>DMPB01000070.1:1292-1483 GCA_003456175.1 Chitinophagaceae bacterium
TTTGCCGTAAGGCATAAAAAAACCACTCCAATATTTGAAGTGGTTGTGTAAGGTTAACCTTGCGGTAAATGTGTGTTGTACTTGTTATTTGTACTTGCCGTGTTCGCCATCGTAGAATTTGAACTTGGCTTCGGCAGCATCGTAAGCTTTAAGGTCTTTACCACGGGCTCTGTTACGCTTCCAATCGAATA
>DMPB01000070.1:1707-3607 GCA_003456175.1 Chitinophagaceae bacterium
CAATCGAATAGGTTGGTAAGATCATCGATAGATTTTGACAAACAAGATGTTTCTGTTCTAGTTCTGTCTGACTTATCCTTTAAAATTGTGTAAGCTTTCTCAAACCATTCGATGGTTTCGTTAGCAACCACTTGCATGGTTTTTTCTAATTCGGCACGCTTAGCTACTAAGTTTTTATCGGCACCACGTAGTGCGTAAAAACGCTCATCCATTTCACCAAAAATTTGGTACATCAAAATGGCAGCGTTGTAAGCATATAAGCCATTGTTAGAGCCTTCAAATGCTTTCTTAAAAGCATCAGAAGAAGTTCGCTTAATATCAATACGACCAAGGCTATCGAGTTTCGATAATGCTTCTTTATCAAACTCGGCTAATGTACCCCCATAAAAAGCGTGTTGCTCAGGAGTAAGCGTACCCTTAGCTGCTTCGGCTTTGTAAATGGCTGCTACTTCGGTAGGAGATGCACCTTTAATTTTAGCATCCATCTCATACTCTTCCCACATAGCTTTTTGCTTCGGATACAATTCTTTGGCAACAGCGAGGTATTTTTCGAATTTAGCTTTATCGGTTGCTTTTGAATAGTGTTCTATCATGTAGCGGTATAAATCTTCGAACTCTTTGCCTGCAATTTTTTCGTCGGCAAATTTTTCGTAATACTTACAAGCAATGTCTGGCTTTTGAGCATTTTGAGCAGCATAACCGGCAAATAATACCGCAAATGTGTCGATGTTTTGCTTGTTCGGACTAAATCCATTTTTTGAAATAAAGTCGCCTAAATCTTCGGCAATGGTGAATTTGGTTAATGCCTCGTCCCACTTTTTCTCTTCAAAAAGTTTTCTACCATCGTTAAAGTTGTTAGCGTACACAATGCTAACAGCACGTAATGCACCTTCTTTAATTATTTTATTAGAAGGATCTTTTTGGCGCAGTTCTGCAATAGCAGCATAACTTTTGCTCAATGCATCAGGATACTTACTGAGTAAAGTGGGGTCGTTGGCTATTTCGCTATAAACGGTTGCTTTCCAAGCAATGGTTTCTAAGTTGGTGCTACCTTTTTTATCGGTAGCAAGGCGGTCTACTTCTTTAATGGCATCATCCCATTTTTTCTGGGCAATAAATAGTTGCACTTTGCCATAGTCTTGTGCCTGAACCGTTAAGGCGGCTGTGGCAAGCATCATAGAAAAAAGTATCTTCTTCATCGTTATGGGTTTTACATGCTTTGCAGCATTTGTGGATTAGTGACTGGTTTATGCTGGTGTTTCTTCAGTTGCAATATCATTATCGTTGTTAGATGCAGCGGTATCGGTGCCATCAGCCGCTATGTCGGTAGTGCTTTCTTCACCTTCCGGTAAAATAGCCTCTTCATCAACTTGTTCTTCTATTTTACTAATGGCTGCAATCTCATCACTTTCATCGAGGCGAATCAGTTTCACACCTTGTGTAGCTCTACCTGCTTCTTTAATGCTGGCAACAGCTGTACGTAGGGTGATGCCACTTTTACAAGTAATAATTAAATCTTCTTTTTCACTCACATCTAAAATGGCTACTAACGCACCTGTTTTTTCAGTAACATTAATGGTTTTTACACCTTTACCACCACGGTTCGTCATGCGGTATTCTTCTACAGCAGTACGCTTACCAAAGCCCTTTTCACTAACCACTAAAACGTTGCGTGTTGTATCGGTACTATTTACACATATCATGCCAATTACTTCGTCGGTAGCATCATCTACTTCAATACCACCAACCCCAATAGCACCACGGCCAGTACTACGTACTTTGTCTTCGGCAAAACGTATGGCCCTACCGCTTTTCACGGCCATCATAATTTCTTGACTAGGCGTTACCAACTTAGCTTCTAGAAGTTGGTCGCCCTCGTTAATGGGAATGGCATTAACAC
>DMPB01000157.1:0-931 GCA_003456175.1 Chitinophagaceae bacterium
CCGAAAATAAAACGTCTAATTTTCGGGTTTGTTCCTCGATGTGGCTGTTGTACTACTGTGGCTTCAGCTTTTGTACAAAAATCAAAAGAAAACAAGTCGAGTCTAATTTGTACTACAGCCCGGCGTAGCTGTTATGCAAAATAAAAACCTAAAGCTATCAAGTATATACAATCAGTATATACCTTTGTGAAAATGATATTTTATGAAAACACTTTCATTGAAACTTGACGATAGAATTTTTGAAGAAACTGAAAAGGTTGTTTCAGAATTAAAATTAGCTAGAAACAGATACATTAATGAAGCACTTAATCTTTACAATCAATACAACAAGAGGCAAGTTCTAAAAAAGAAACTAACAAAAGAAAGTAGACTTGTAGCTGTGAGTTCTTCAGAAGTATTAGCTGAATTTGAAATGCTGACAGATGACATATAAACAATATGATATCTGGTTAGCAGACCTAAATCCTGCCGTTGGTACAGAAGCTGGTAAGACACGACCAGTAGTAATAATTCAAACTGACTTGCTTAATGACACACATCCATCGACAATTGTTTGTCCGATTACAACTAACATTAAGCCAGAATCTGAAATTTTAAGAGTACATCTAAAAAAAGGACAGTTAACAAAACTCAGTGATGTTCTTGTAGACCAACCAAGAGCAATTGACAATAAAAGGTTTATCAAGAAACTAGGGCAGCTGACGAAAGAACAAAAAGATACACTAAAAGAGAACTTGAAAATAGTATTAGACTTATAAGCACCACAGCTAATAAGAGGCTTTGTGCAATAGTAACTTGACGTTTAAGCAATCGTTAGAAATCATAACTCAACTTTTGCTCCAATAAGACAGAATCTGCAAGTGTGATAATTTTTGGACCAGCAAAAAAGAAAACATCACTCTAAAATATTCCGTCCTTTTTGTCGACACAA
>DMPB01000157.1:1169-1336 GCA_003456175.1 Chitinophagaceae bacterium
CAAAAAGGACCAAAAAAAGTCCCCGAAAATAAAACGTCTAATTTTCGGGCTTGTTCCTTGATATGGCCCTTGTACTACTGCAAATTTAGCTTTTGTACAAAATCAAGGGAAAATAAGTCGAGCCTACTTTGTACTACAGCTCAGTGTAGCTGCGACGCCATCGGCCG
>DMPB01000157.1:1701-1899 GCA_003456175.1 Chitinophagaceae bacterium
CGCCCAATTTTCGGGCTTGTTCCTTGATGTGGCTGTTGTACTACTGTGGCTTCAGCTTTTGTACAAAATCAAGAGAAAACAAGTCGAGGCTACTTTGCACTTCAGTTCATCGTAGCTGCGACGCTATAGGCGGTATGTTGTTTGCTTTTTTGATTAGCAACAAAGAACATCTACTTCTTAAATCCTTCGTCCTTTTTG
>DMPB01000157.1:2149-3917 GCA_003456175.1 Chitinophagaceae bacterium
CGTCCTTTTTGTCGACACAAAAAGGACCAAAAAAGTCCCCCGAAAATAAAAACTCCCAATTTTCGGGCTCGTTCCTTGATGTGGCTGTTGTACTACTGTAGCTTCTGCTTTTGTACAAAATCAAAAGAAAACAAGTCGAGACTACTTTCCACAACAGCTCATCGTAGCTAAAACGCCATCGGCCGGTATATTCGATGGCGAGGTCTTTTTTATGTTCTTTTTTGGACCAGCAAAAAAGAACATAAAAAAAGCCTACACCATAGTGCAGGCTATCATGACTAATACATTAAACTAGATATCTATTTTACTTGAAACAAACCACGCTTCAATAAGATTTTGCCTTGTTTGTTTCTTACATATTTGGGTTTTCGCTCTTCTGTGATATGCATATCAGGCGCAGCTGGCACTGCATCATTAGGAGCAACTGCATGCATCTCATATTGACGATAATACATATAGCGCAATACCACAAAAAAGTAGAAATACATTACCATGCTTTTTTGTCTTATGATGATACCTAAGTTACTCATAGTAGTACTTAAAGCAATACTAGCAGCTATAAAAATCACTAAACTGCTTTTCACTAATGCATCTGACCGAAGCCACCAACGTACCACCTTGCCTTTGAATAGTTCTATGGTAAGTAAGATATAAACTAGATTTTCGAGGCTTACAAAAATACCTAGTGCATTCGGTGCATCTACAAACAAAGGCCGAAACCAGAAAGTGAATAGCTTTAGTAATAAAGGATAGTTCGACATATCAACACCAGAACCAGACTTTGATAATTCGAAGCTTCGCTTACCAGAAAATTTATCGAAGCTTTCCACTACATTTTCACTATCAAGCCCAGCAAAGCCTAATATTTTATCATACAAAAGCACCATTCCGCCAATAGTTACCAACACCACCGCCCATTTTTGCCATAAAGGAATCTTTTTTTGCTGCCCGAAGAAATAGCCAAAGCCAATACCTACCGCCATGAACAAAAACACATGTGGCCTAATATGATACACTAATAGCAAGCCTAAGACCAATAACACCCACCTTTTTGGTGGATTTGACAAGCCCCAAATAGCCATCCCCAACCCTAGGAAGATAGCAGAACCCTTTCCAAGTGAACTCGTCCAAAAGTGCATGTTGGGCAACATGAGTACTGCCGCTATCGGATCAATGCCGTGCCATGTAAGTGGCTTGGGCATGTTTTCTTTAAAGTAACAATAAAAACACACAAAGCCTAGGTAGCCAAAAAAGGCAAACAAGGCCATCATCATTTCATAGTTAAACTGCAACCAGTTAACGAACGGATAAGCTAAAAAATGGATAAACTGAGTTCCTGTGGTATAAGGTTCTAACCAATCATTGTATGCTTCGGAAGTTTTACGGAAGTACTCGCGTGAATCAGACCTGTTGAATACAGTATAGAGAAAATATATAATTGCCATTACCACATGCATCCAATACACTCTATTCATCAAACTTTTATCATACCAAGCATACTTACGTTGCATGCTATCGTGCATAGGCTGTATGAGTACAAAAAAGATGGGGATTAATATAATAGCAATGAAGCCCAAAACAACTTTATTAAATAAATAATAGTTTTAATTTTTTATTGTTTTTTTGATCGGCAATAAAGAACATCTACTTCTTAAATCATTCGTTCTTTTTGTCGACACAACAGCACCCAAAAGGTCCCCGAAAATAAAACGCCCAATTTTCGGGCTTGTTCCTTGATGTAGCCTTTGTACTACTGTGGCTTCAGCTT
>DMPB01000157.1:4144-4308 GCA_003456175.1 Chitinophagaceae bacterium
TTTTGTACAAAATCAAAAGAAAATAAGGTTGAGGCTACTTTGCACTACAGCTCAGTGTAGCTACGACGCCATCGGCCGGTATATTCGATGGCGAGGTCTTTTTTTCGTTCTTTCTTGGACCAGCAAAAAAGAACACATCACTCTTAAATCCTTCGTCCTTTTTG
>DMPB01000157.1:4574-5959 GCA_003456175.1 Chitinophagaceae bacterium
ACCCAAAAAGTCCCCGAAAATAAAACGCCCAATTTTCGGATTCGTTCCTTGATGTGGCTGTTGTACTACTGTAGCTTCAGCTTTGGTACATGATAAAGTAGTAAGCTGAAAATATTGAATAATAACTTACAAAAGTTGAGACTACTTTGCACTACAGTTTATCGTAGCTGTGACGCCATCGGCCGGTATATTCGATGGCGAGGTCTTTTTTTCGTTCTTTCTTGGACCAGCAAAAAAGAACATACAACTTCTTAGATATTCCGCACTTTAAACCCTACGCAGACTTGCCGACAGCTTGATATACTTCTTCCAACGACTTTACCATGGCGGTTAAGCTAAAACGGTCTTCTACTCTAGCTCTAGCAGCGTTAGCAAACTGGCAGGCAGTTGTATCCCATTGTTGTATTAGTTGATCCAATGCTTGTACTAGCAGCATCGGTTCTTGAACGGGCACTATCAACCCTTCTTGTTGATGGCGCACCACTTCACCAATACCTCCTGCATTGGTGCATACCGGAATACAGCCCATACTCATGGCTTCTAACAAGGCAATAGGTAAGCCTTCAAATTCTGAAGCCATCATAAAAACATCCATCCAAGCGAAGTATGGCCGTACTTCTTCTTGCAAGCCTGCAAAATGTATTACATCATTCAAGCCTAACGCTTGTGCTTTGGCATGTATCATTTCCCGTAAGGGGCCATCGCCAACGATAATAAAGTACACGTGCGGATGTATTTGCCGTAAGGCTGCCGCTACCGACAGCCAAACATCCAATCGTTTCTGTATCCGAAATACCGATACCGTGCCTATTACTAACGCTCCAGCAGGTATGTGCAGGTTGGCAGGAATAGTGCCCTTACGGGTAAATTTTTCGGTATTGACGCCATTTAAAATAGTGGAGATTTTGGGCTGTTTAGCTTTGTAATGCTTTTGAATACTTTCAGCAACATCGTTACTTACGGCTACTACTAATTGCTGCCAAGGAAAAGTGATTTTATTTAACCAATAGGTAGCCTTATGATAACGTTCCCACTTGTTATGCTCGGTATAGATAACAGGTACTTTAGCCATACGCCCTGCTATTCTACCTACGATACCTGCCCACGGCAAATGGCAATGCACTACCTGTATTTGATGCTGCTTAATGTATGCTGCAATAGCACTTGCTTTTGCAATAAGTTGTAGGTTGTTACTTGCAGGCATGCACATTACTTTACCTCCATTGGCTTCAATGGCTGCTACCATTTGGTTTTTCCAAGGAAGAAAATAAATGTAATGAAACTCTATTTGCTGTGTTTGATGCAATGCGAGTGTTTCTGGCAACAGCATTTCTGCACCGCCGCGGCCTAATGATTTTATGATGTGTAGTACTTTCATGCTTGTG